>NZ_JACJSP010000028.1 GCF_014698235.1 Limnothrix sp. FACHB-406
CGGTTCCTGACTGAAAACTTTGATGTGATTTTGTTGCCCAGCTTTGAATCCTCTCAAATGGTGAGCAAATCACGTCGCAAGATCAAGTCGAAAACCGTGCGGCAGATGTTGACCCTATCGCACTACCAGTTCAAGAAACATCTAGAGTGGAAAGCTTGGGAGTTGGGCAAGGTTGCCTTGACCGACATCAATGAAGCCTACACATCTAAGACCGTTTCGTGGACAGGTGAAATCGTCAAGATTGGCGGCTCTCGGGTCATCAAGTCGAAAGTTGATGGGCGGTCAATGAATCGGGATCTGAATGGTGCTCGTGGGATTTTCCTGCGGGCATTGGTTGATACGCCTTGGTTGAGAGACCATCTCAACTTATGCATTTGTTAGCATCCGTTAGCAAAAAAGTATCGGTCAGTGATTGGGTGGCCTCAGCTCATTCCGTGGCCTCGGCGGAAAGGGTGGGTCGATCGCCCCGAGCGTCCGGCTCGATCGGCAGGAACGATAATTCTGATTTGCGACCCGGCAGCAATTGGCGCGTGGTGATCGTGTTCAGGCGGGCCTCGGGTTTGTTGAGACTTAGCTCCGGCGACCAAGCGGGTTGCTGGGCCGCGGGCAAGCCGTCGCCATGGGGGCCCATCTCCGAGGCCCCATTGGCCGACGGCGTTTGGGTAATGGGTAAGGTAATCGTAAATTCTGCACCCTGGCTAGGGGCCGATCGACAAACCATGCTGCCGCGATGGCGCTGAATAATTTGATAGCTGATTGATAGGCCCAATCCCGTGCCCTTACCTAGGGGTTTTGTGGTGAAAAACGGATCAAATAGTTGGGATTGAATCGCTTCCGGAATCCCCGGCCCATTATCTCGAATGGTGACACCAATATGCTGAGGATCCGGTTGTGAAAGCTCAATCCAAATGCGACCAATGAAGGGCAATTGATCGCGACTCAGTTGCTCTTCTTGGGCCTCGCGCAAAGCATCGATCGCATTGGAAAGCAAGTTCATGCAAACCTGATGAATTTGACCGGAATAGCATTCAATGGGGGGAATGTTGTCATAATTCCGAATGATCTCAATTTCGGGATAGCTGCCATTGGGTTTTAGGTGATATTGCAAGATCATCAGGGTAGACTCGATCGCCTCTTGCAGGTAAAGGGCGTTGGTAATCGTGCGATCGACCCGTGAAAAACCACGCAGCGCCGAGACAATTTCCCGAATTCGATTAGTACCCAAATGCATTGAATCCAGCAGTTTGGGAAAATCCCGCGCCAGAAAGTCTAAATCAAAGGTTTCCAGTAAAGCTTGAATCTGCTCCTGTGGTGCTTGTTGGGCTTCCAGTCGGGCCAGTTGAATCAAAAATTCAGAATATTCACGAATGGGGCCCAAGTTGCTATGAATAAACCCGATCGGGTTATTGATTTCATGGGCAACGCCAGCGATTAATTGCCCCAAAATTGACATCTTCTCGCTTTGGAGCAAATGCATTTGGGTTTGCTTTAGCTCATCCAGGGTTTGGGCCAGTTCAGTCGCTTGCGATCGGGTTTGTTGCAGCAATTCCGTATGCTGAAGCGCCACACCCAGTTGCGCACAAACCTGGCGCAAAAACTCCACTTCCGAGTCTTGCCAGTCCCGGGGAGCCGTGCATTGGTGAATGCCCATCAGTCCCCACAGTTCCTCACTTTGAATGATCGGAATCACCAAATTGGCCTGCACTTGCCAAGTCCGCAACATTTCCAAGTGGCAATCGGGCATGGTCGAATTGTGGACATTCGGGATGCTGTGAACTTTGCCCACTTGGTATTGAAGAACATGCTGATCACTAAAGCAGGGATCTTCTAATTCCAAGTGCAAAATGGAGGTGCAACCCCGGGCCCGATCTTCCGCAATGATTTTGCCCTGGGCGGTCGGAGCGTGGGAATTAAAGGCAAACACCACCACGCGATCGGCCCGCAGCAGTTGCCGCACTTCCCGCGCCGTGGTGCGAAACACGGTTTCCAGATCCAAAGACTCGCGAATTTTGGCAATCAATCGCGCCAGGGTCTGTTGCTGATGGATCACCCGTTCCAGATCCGCAGTTGATCGCTGAAGTTCCTCGTTTGATTGTCGCAACTCCGCCGTGCGGGTTTGCACCTGGGCCTCCAAGCTGGCGTTCAGGCTGTTCACCTCTGTATACAGCCAATGCTGCTTGACCGCCGTGGCAAACCGTTCCCCCAATGCCTGGGCGAGCTTCACCTCAGAAACCGTCCATTGTTGGGCCTGGCCGATTCTGATTTGTCGCCACACCTCAAAGGAATGGCGGGCCATCAGTTGGCGCGTGTCCGGGTCGTGCCAGCCGGTCCACAGTTCATCGGTGTTGACCTCATCCCGAAAAATGCTGAGGCAACCCAGTAACTCACTGCCGTAATAGAGGGGAACCAAAATCAGACCCCGGATCGGCAGCCATTGAAACGAGGGAGCCACCGATCGCAGCAAGGGTTCTCGATGGATGTCCCCGATCGCCCAAACGCGCTGGCTAAAACTGCTGCTGTCCTGGGGTGGGGCCGCCAGTCCATAGTTGGCGCGCATCCACTCCACAGACCAATCCTGAGTGGTGGTGCTGGGCGGTGGCTCGGGCACTGCGCCCGCTTTCAAAAAGGCATAGACCAGCCGGTGTTCCTCAAAGGGGCGCTGATCCGTGGTGGCCAGGGGATGGGGCTGGGGCCCCACCGTATACAGTTCCCGATCGGTCTGCCCCCCGGGCCAGAGACACAGCCGGCCGCCGCTCCCTCCCAAAATTTGCACCGTTTCTTCCAGGGCCTTTTGCAGTTGGCCCGTGGGCGCTTCGTGCAACAGGGCCGTGACACGGTTAATGCTCGCCTCCTGAAGGGCTTGATCCGTGACCCGCTGCACCAAAATTGACTGGGCGATCGCGATTTCCACCTGATCGACCACCGCTTGGATGAATTGCAGTTCCTCCTCATCCACCGATCGGGGTTCCGCGTGGTGAGAAACCAACAGCCCCCACAGGTTGCCCATGTGCAAGGTGCTGGAAACGGGCGGCTCAGAGGTGGCCGGAAAGTTATCCAACACGATCGGAACCACCACCGACGACTGCACCCCCATCACCGTTAGATATTCCACATGGCATGGATCCACCGGACGGTAGCGCATCGTTGAAGGGCTGCGTAATTCACCATCGCCCGGGGGATCCATGGCACTCAGGCCCGTTTGGCATTCAGCCACATCCACCACCACTCGCTGGCGGGCCCGCACGAACAACTCGCGGGCCTGGGGCGGAATATCATCCACTGGAAAATGCAATCCCTTCAAGGAAGGCAGTCGATCGGGCACGAGGGATTCGGCCACCACCGTGCCATGGCCCTCGGGCGAAAATTGGTAAATCTTGACCCGATCGGTCTCCAAAAAAGCCCGCACCTCCGCCACCGTCACCGCCAGGATTTCGCTCAGCTCCAGGGACTGCCGAATCCGGTTTGCAATCCCCATCAATAGCTGTTCCTGAGTGCCCTTGCGTGGCTTCTGTAACTCTAATTCCATAGCTGCTTAACCTGTGCATCAACACGATCGCCACCGTTGGCCCAAGACTAGCGATTGACGGGCTAGACGGTGCTGAACAGAGGATTGATCGTCCCCACCCGCAGACAACCCCAAAGCATCGCGCCTCGCCCCTGATCCCCAATGGGCTGCTCCCCCCAAGGCGCTGCTCCCCAAGCTGCTAACCCCAAGGCGCTAAATGGTGATGCACCAGTGCCGCTTGCTTTGCAGATCCCTAGATCTCAAGATCCCAATCTTTTACAGATGTCAATTTCTATCTTCAGGGAATGGGTCACTCAAAAGCAATGTACTGACCACGCACTGCGGAAACCGTAAGGTCAACGATTTTGGATCCCGCTGGATGAACGGTCGATCGCGGCAATCAATTTGCGCCAAATATAAAAACGGTATGGAGATTCGTTAGAGTCGATAGGGGTCAGTACAAAACCAAAATTCCCCATATCCAACACCCAAGGTGGCCGCCTATGCATCTGAGCGAACTTACTCACCCCAATCAACTTCATGGGCTGTCGATCGCCCAATTAGAAGAAATTGCCCGCCAAATTCGAGAAAAACATCTGCAAACCGTTGCCACCAGCGGCGGTCACCTGGGCCCCGGTTTAGGCGTGGTGGAATTAACAGTCGCCCTCTATCAAACCCTTGACCTCGATCGCGACAAGGTGATCTGGGACGTGGGCCACCAAGCCTATCCCCACAAACTGATTACCGGTCGTTACAACGAGTTCCATACCCTGCGCCAAAAGGACGGCATTGCCGGTTATCTCAAGCGCTGTGAAAGTAAGTTCGATCACTTCGGCGCGGGCCACGCCTCCACCAGCATTTCCGCCGGTTTGGGCATGGCGATCGCCCGGGACATGGCCGGCGAAAACTACAAAGTGGTTTCGATCATCGGCGACGGCGCAATGACCGGCGGGATGGCCCTTGAAGCCATTAACCACGCGGGCCACCTGCCCGACACCAACTTGATGGTGGTGCTGAATGACAACGACATGTCCATTTCACCCAACGTCGGGGCCCTGTCGCGCTACCTGAACAAAATGCGCCTCAGCCCGCCGATGCAATTCCTGACGGACAACATCGAAGAGCAGGTGAAGCATTTGCCGTTCTTTGGCGGTTCCCTGTCGCCGGAACTCGATCGGGTCAAAGAAGGTATGAAGCGCCTGGCCGTGTCGAAAGTCGGCGCAGTGTTTGAAGAACTGGGCTTCACCTACATGGGCCCCGTTGACGGTCACAACATTAAAGAACTGATTGACATCTTCCGCGAAGGCCACAAGCAAAAGGGCCCTGTGCTCGTCCACGTGGCCACCACCAAAGGTAAGGGCTACGCGATCGCCGAAAAAGATCAAGTGGGCTACCACGCTCAAAATCCCTTTGATTTGGCAACGGGCAAGGCCAAACCCGCCAGCAAGCCCACGCCGCCCAGCTACTCCAAAGTTTTTGCAGAAACCCTGATTACACTCGCGGAAAACGATCCTCGAATTGTGGCCATCACGGCGGCCATGGCCACCGGCACGGGTTTGGATAAATTCCAAGCCAAGCTGCCGAACCAATATGTGGATGTGGGCATTGCCGAACAGCACGCTGTGACCATGGCGGCGGGCATGGCCTGCGAGGGGGCGCGCCCGGTGGTGACGATCTATTCCACCTTCTTGCAACGGGCCTTTGACCAAGTGATCCACGATGTTTGCATCCAGGATCTGCCGGTCTTCTTCTGTATGGATCGGGCCGGCGTGGTTGGAGCCGACGGGCCCACCCACCAGGGGATGTATGACATTGCCTACCTGCGCTGTATCCCCAACCTGACGATCATGGCTCCCAAGGATGAGGCGGAGTTCCAGCGGATGTTGGTAACGGGCGTGACCCATCCGGGCCCGATCGCCGTGCGCTATCCCCGGGGCAGTGGCGTAGGTGCGCCGTTGCTGGAAGCGGGCTGGGAACCGATGTCGATCGGCAAGGGCGAAGTGCTGCGAACCGGCGATGATCTGTTGCTAGTGGGCTACGGCACGATGGTTTATCCGGCCATGCAAGCGGCGGAAATCCTTAGTGAGCACGGCATTGAAGCCACGGTGGTGAATGCCCGGTTCGTAAAGCCGCTGGATACGGAACTGATTGTGCCCCTGGCCCAGAAGATTGGCCGGGTGGTGACGATCGAGGAAGGCTGCCTGATGGGTGGTTTCGGTTCGGCGGTACTGGAAGCCCTCAGCGATGCGGGTGTGACCGTGCCGGTGACCCGCTTGGGTGTGCCGGACATTTTGGTGGAGCACGCCACGCCGAGCCAGTCGATGCAAAGCCTGGGTCTGACGGGGCCGCAGATTGCTGATCGCTTGTTGACGCAGTTGGGCCGTAAGCCAGAAATGGCAGCGGTTTAGATTCCAAAATGTCGGGTTGGGCGATCGGGCGATCGCTCAACCGGGCCGCCCCGATCGCGAAGCTGTAGCTGTAGGGTGGGCATTGCCCACCACCCGCTAGCCCAAAGACATGATCACGCTCTACCAACCGGTGATCCAATTTGTTAGGCGGTTTCGTTAAGCGATTGATTACAGATGGGCACTGCCCACCCCACGGGCTTGTTTGATTCTATTTGGTTCTAGAAAATAATTTATTGAGCAATATGATTGGGCAATCTTCTATTTTGAAGACAAAGAGTTTTTATTTCTAATTCTTGGATTTAATTGTGATCTACAAATAATATTTTTTGTCGAATTTAGATCAAGTCTCTATTGTCAAGATTTCAGATCAAAAAATCTCCAAAATTGCTGCCAAATATAATTGACAAACCCAAGGAGGCGATGATAGGTTCAAAAACGTATGCCTAGCCTAATCCAATCAATCGAACAGCG
This sequence comes from Limnothrix sp. FACHB-406, assembly GCF_014698235.1. Classification (NCBI taxonomy): domain Bacteria; kingdom Bacillati; phylum Cyanobacteriota; class Cyanophyceae; order Pseudanabaenales; family Pseudanabaenaceae; genus Limnothrix; species Limnothrix sp. FACHB-406. The sequence continues at coordinate 6,385 of NZ_JACJSP010000028.1, forward strand.
CGATCGCCCCTAGCCCAATGAGTGGCGACTTGCGATTGCAACATCGATGGTTGGAGCGGAGGACCCGTGTTTTGGGGCTTACTTTCTGCGTGAAAGGGGACACCTCTCAGTCCTAGCCCGTCAGCTAACTTCGTCGGCAACGAGGGGAGATTCTACCCATGAAAAATCCGACCATTCCGGGCGGCGCTTCTGTGCGCCCATCTGCTCGTTTTGCTGGTCGCTGGCTCACCCGTTATGAGGCGATCGTCTTCCCGGCGATCGGCTTTGGGGGCCTGCTGCTGTTGTGGTGGTTGGTGGCGACCTTTGGCACCAAGTTGTTACCGACTCCTTGGGAAGCACTGGTGGCCAATGCCGATGCAATTTTGACCCCGTTTCATCGTCGTGGCCCCGGTGATTTGGGGGTTGGCTGGCTGTTGTTGTCCAGCCTGCGACGGGTGTTTTTGGGATTTTTGTTGGGGTCGATCGTGGCAATTCCTGTGGGCTTTTTGATTGGCTCATCTCGCTGGGCTATGTTGGCCATTAACCCGATCGTCCAAATCTTGCGCCCTGTGTCGCCCGTGGCTTGGTTACCGGTGGCTTTGGCGACTTTTAATTTGGCGAATCCGTCTGCCATTTTCGTGATTTTCATTACGTCCCTTTGGCCAACGATCGTGAATACGGCTTTAGGCGTTTCTAGCGTGCCCCAAGACTATTTGGAAGTGGCAAAAATGCTGGAAATGTCCCCTTGGCGACGGATGACAGCGGTGGTTTGGCCGGCGAGTTTGCCCTACATTTTCACGGGTTTACGCATCAGTTTGGGCATTGCTTGGCTGGTGATTGTGGCGGTGGAAATGTTGACCGGTGGTGTGGGAATTGGCTTTTTTGTGTGGGATGAGTGGAGCCGCCTGAATTTGAATTCGGTCTTCCTGGCGATCGGGGCGATCGGGGGGACGGGACTGGTGCTGGATTGGCTGTTGGGCCAGTTGCAGCAAGCGATTACCCACCGGCCTGCGCCTAAACAGCTTTAGCACTGGTTGGGTTGCGCTTTTTGGAACTCAGCGCGATCGCTGTCATGCCTGCGGGCGTTGGGTTTCGTGCCTCAACCCAACCTACATGACCAACTTCCGGGTGTTGGGTTTTGCGCTTCAACCCGACTGACCTAGCCAACTTAATTCAACGCACTCAACCAAGAGGTGATTTTGTGGGAACGCTCGATCGCCGCTCTGTTCTGTGGGGACTAGGGGGATTTGTCCTGGCAACGGGGCTGGCTGCCTATGATCCCCTGGCTCTGAAGCCCAACCGCCGGGCGATCGCCCAAGACATCAAGCCGGTGATCGATCCGGCGACGCTGGAGAAGCCGAATTTAACGATCGGGTTTGTGCCGGTGAATGATTGCGCCCCGATCGCGATCGCCTACGAAAAGGGCTTTTTCCAAAAATATGGGCTGAATGTCACCCTCAGCCGCGAGGCCAGTTGGGGCACGGCGCGCGATGGTGTGATCTTTGGCCGGCTGGATGCTTCGCCCGTGGTGTCTGGAGCCGTGACCAATGCGCGGGTGGGAGCCGAGGGCGCGCGCCACGCTCCCATGTGTGCTGCCATGACGATTCACCGCCACGGCAATGCCCTAACCATGAATCGGGACATGTGGGAGGCGGGGTTGCGGCCACTGCACGAATATGGCGGTAATTTGGATGCTTTTGGGCGAGATTTTGGCCGCTATTTTCGATCGCTCCCGCCCGAGCAACGGGTCTGGGCGGTGGTGCTGAGTTCGTCGATTTATGAATATTTCGTGCGCTATCTGGTGGCGGCCGTGGGCATTGACCCGCTGGCGGATTTGCGCCTGGTGATTATTCCGCCGCCGCAGATGGTCACGAATATGCGGATTGGGGCGATGCAGGGCTACATGGTGGCGGAACCCTGGAACACTCGGGCGATCGCGGGCAATGTGGGGGTGGGCTTCACCTGCGCCCAGGGTCGGGAAATTTGGCAGGGCCACCCCGATCGGGTGTTGGCGGTGATGGAGTCCTTCATCGATCGCTATCCCAAGACCTATCGATCGCTGGTGAAGGCGCTGATCGAAGCCTGCCAATATTGCGGCCGGCCGGAAAACCGTGAGGAAATTGCTCGGCTGATTGTGGCGCGATCGTACACGGGAGCCGTGCCGCGCAAATGCAGCGTGCCCCAGGATATCAACCTCTCGAATCTGAAGGATTTGCCCAATTGCGCCACCCAGTTCACCGCTCCGGCCCTGGTGGGCAATTACAACTACGGCGGGTTTGACGGCCGGCGGCGAGAGGTGCGATCGCCCGACACAACCATATTTTTTGACCTCGCGCCGACCTTGGCCCAAGTGCCCGGCGACCATTCCACCTTCCTGTGGCAGTCCCAGGCCCTGTGGCTGATGACCCAGGCGGCCCGGTGGGGACAAATTCCCAAAATTCCGCCCAACGCCGAAGCTCTGGCCAAACGGGCTTGGCGCACGGATCTCTATCGGGAAATTGCCGGGGAATTGGGCATTGCTTGCCCCAGCGACGATTACAAGGTGGAGCCAGCCGATCGCTTCATCGATCGCCGCGCCTTTGACCCCAGCGACCTCGATCGCTACCTGCACAGTTTTGAAATTCGCGCCCATCGCCCCCAACGGTTTTCCCTGTGGGGTTAGCGGCCAACCGCTGGTTTTTGCTTTTGAATTTCTGGTGTTTGACCCATGACGCAACCCAATCCGCCCCAGTCCACCGCCCAGCGCGATCGCACCAGCCCCGATCGGCAACCCTTCCTAAAGATTGAGCATCTCTACAAGGCGTTCACCAATCCCAAGGGCGATCGCACGGTGATCTTGAATGACATCAACCTAACCGTGGGCAGCACCGAATATATTTCGATCGTCGGGCACTCGGGCTGCGGCAAGTCCACCCTGCTGCGGATTGTCGGCGGTTTGGAAACAATCACCGCTGGCACGGTGGAAATTGAAGGGCGACCGATCACCAAGCCCGGAGCCGATCGAATGATGGTGTTTCAGCACTATGCCCTGCTGCCTTGGCTGACCGTGCGCGAAAACATTCGGCTAGCGATCGATGAAGTGCTGAAAACCGCCACGCCCGCCGAAAAAAGCGACCTGGTGAACGAGCATATCGAAATGGTCAACCTGGCCGCCGCCGCCGACAAATATCCCGACCAAATTTCCGGCGGCATGAAGCAGCGCGTTGGCATTGCCCGCGCCCTGGCCGTGCGGCCCAAGGTGTTGCTGATGGATGAGCCATTTGGGGCCCTGGATGCCCTGACCCGGGGCAAGCTCCAGCGCCAGGTGTTGGACATTTGGGAGAGCCATCGCCAGGCGGTGTTGATGGTGACCCATGATGTGGACGAGGCACTGTATATGTCCGATCGAATCGTGTTGATGACCAACGGCCCGGCGGCCCAAATCGGCGAAATCCTGACCGTGCCCTTTGCCCACCCGCGCAACATCCACGAGATCCGCGAATCTCCTGAGTATTACGAGCTACGCAACCACGCCCTCAACTTTTTGGATCACAACTTTGTGCGCGACTAGGGCCAATCCCCGGAACCCTTTTAGACTAAGGGGTTAAACCATGGTTGTTAGATCACGATTAATTGACGGCTGAGCCGACTACATCCCAATGAATGCCCTATCAATTCCCACTTGGATCGTGCATGTTTCCAGCGTCATCGAGTGGATCGCGGCGATCGTGCTGATTTGGCGCTACGGCGACCTCACCGACAATCCGAGCTGGCGGGCCTTGTCTTGGGGCATGTTGCCAGCCCTGGTGAGCGCCATGTGCGCCTGTACCTGGCACTTTTTTGACAATGCGCCGCGCTTGGAGTGGCTGGTGACGGTGCAGGCGGCCACGACGGTGATCGGTAATTGCACGCTTTGTGCGGGGGCTTGGTGGATTTGGCGATCGCGCCCGATCGACCCGTCAGGATCTGAAAAAGATCTCTAGGAATTCGGTCTTAAAAGTCGGCCCCCTGTCCCAAACAGGGGCCTTGATTGTGATTGATCCTTGTGACCGTCGTTGTTGAGCCGAATCGAATTTTTGTGGATATTTTAAATCTTTTGTCTTGGAAGAATTAGAAAATATTGCAATTCCAATTGATCTTTTGAAAATCGGTCATTTCTTCTAAATTTCGCATCTTATTCGACTTTTGTATAAATTAATTCCACCCAAGAATGAAAATCAAAAGATATTTTCAATCACCCTGAAGACATTTCTTTAAACAGGAAGCCTATTGCTTGAAATTATCATTAAAAGCCATGATTATGAAGCACCAAGCGCTCTTCACGGAATCTTCGTCTAGAGATCACTTAATCTTTAAACCGATTTTTCAAAGTGTGATCTAAGATGTAACTCAAGAACCTAAACGTTGGGTGCTAGACCTCTCCACTACTGCGGAAAAATTGTCACTATGAAACGCTTCCAACAAATTGCTAGCACCCTGGCTCTTGCCCTAGTTCCTGCTCTGATTGCCACCCAGCCCGCACAGGCTGCCAACCTGGTTAAAAACGGCAGCTTTGAAGTAACCCCAGGCGCTCCCCTCAACGGCGGCTGGCGGACTTTTTCAGAAATTGAGGGCTGGTCTGCAACCAAGGGCGGCAAAATTGAGGTGCAAGCCGGGGTAGCCGGGAAAGCCTACGACGGCAAAAACCTGGTGGAACTCGACAGCCACTTCTACGACAGCAAAGCATCCGAGCTGGGCCTGTTCCAAGACATCGTGACCAAAGCAGGAAAGACCTATGAACTTTCCTTTGCTTACTCGGCTCGTCCGGGAATTGCAAACAACTGGAAAGGCGGCAAAGACCAAAATGCCTTCTCCGTTTTGTTTGGTTCCAGCTTCAACCAAGTTTTCAATGCGGGTAACGGCGGCAGTCAAACCAACTGGCTCAACAGCGGCCCTCTGTTGGTGAAGGCGGTGTCTGATCTAACGCGCTTGCAGTTCAACTACCTGGGCACGCGGGACACCTACGGAGCCTACATTGATAGTGTCAGCTTGACGGAAGTGGCCTCGACCCCTGAGCCGGTTAGCTTGCTGGGTCTGTTGGCTGTGGGGACGGCGGTTGGCGTGGCTGCCAAAAAGCGCCAGCACGCGATCGACTAAATCGCGATTGCTAAGGGCTGCCGTTTTGGCTACTTTTTGACAATTGTTCATGTTCTGTTGAGGGCGATCGCTTGGAAATCAGGCGATCGCCCTTGTTTTGTTCATGTCCCCATGGCGACTGAAGATTTGCTTTGAAGATCTCCCGTGAATGGCAGAATTGCCTAATACGAGGATGGCTGGAGAGCCAGAGCTGATTCACCCGGTGGGGTAGGCCTTTGGCGGCTGGCTCCGCTGTTGTTGTTAAGTCCCTGATTACTGGAATTGAACGTTTTGCTATGACCCCTCCCTATTTGCGGCCGGCTCCTTGGTGGAATTGGTTGGGCCTGTTGGCTCTGGTGACGGCGGTGTTGTGGTTGTTGCGGGGGGTGGGGCTGTTGGGCTTTGTGCCGGGGATTGTGTTTGGTGTTTTGTTTTTGGCGATGGGGGTGTTGCTGCTGTTGGGCGTTTGGGGGGTGCGATCGCGCCGTTGGTAGTGGATGGCGGGCCGTCCCGTGGCAGCGCCCTATTGCAGGGGCAAGAAGATGGTCATCACTTCGCCGCGCTGGGGCCGTTGCCGGATGGTGAGTTTGCCCCCGATCGCCTGGAACAGGTTTTTGGTGACATGTAAATTCAAGCCAAAGCTGCCGGTTTCCGGTTGGAAGGTCAGCAACTGCCCGATCGACTTCAGCGATTCCAGGCGGGTGGCCGCGCCCATTGCGTCGTAGCGCAATTGCACCTTCAGTTGGCTGCCGGCCGTTTCCGCTTCCATGTCAATGCGGCTACCGGCGGGCAGGGTGCGGGCCAAGTTTTCGATAATTTCCGCCAACATTCGATCGAGCAAGGTGGGGTCGCTGGCAACCGTGGGCAGTTTGTGCGGTAGCTTCACCGTCAGTTCCAAGTTGTGGCGGCTGGCCTGTTGTTGCCAACGGGGAATGCTGGATTGAAACACCTGGGCCAGGGGAATGGGCGTGAGGGACAGGTGGGCGCTGTTGCTGGTTTCTAGTTCAACGGCTTTGAAGATCAGGTCAAAGCGGTTGATTTGTTCGGTACATTCCCGATCGATTTTTTCGATGTAGTTCACCGCCTTGTCCTGCAAATTTTGCTGGCGCATCAGCAGGCGGGTGAAGGTGCGGATCGTGGCCAGGGGCGTGCGGACGCTGTGGGCGAGGGCTTGCAAAAGCTCCAGGTCGATCGCGGGTTTGGCCGGTTGCGGCCGGGCTGAGGCCCGCAAGGGGCGACGGCGCGGCTCCGAATGGGCGGGGTTGCTGGGAGCTGGCAGGGCTTGCAGCAGGCGCTCTGTGAAGGCGCTGACGATCCGATAGCTGGGTTCTACCAAAGGAAACTGTTGAGCCAGGGCATCAAACGGCCCGAGCTGCTGCGGGGCGTTCAGTTGCACCCGGGCCCGCAAGGCTTGCCAGACGGCGGCGATCGCCTGAGGCTCAAAGGAGAAACGAAAAACCAGTTGGCCGGTGGAGTCTTCTTGGAGCGAGAGGGCCAAGCTAAAGTCCCGCATTCGCACCACACAAAAGGATTCTGCGGCCAGGGGATCCACCGGAGCTAGGCCGATCGCCCGTTCCGTCACTTCCGGGCAGGGTTCGCCCCCATCGGCGGAGGGCAACAGCCACAGGGATTGCCAAAGGTGGCTGCTGAATGTCCAGACCGAGAGGCGATCAAGCCAAGACCCCGTAAACAAGGGCAGGGGCCCCAACAGCACGACCCCTTGATCGATCGCTTCGGAGGGTAAGGCTTCCGCAAAGTCCGTGATGAAGGCCGCTTCGATCGCGTCGGCCGCTTCCATGGATTGGGCCATGATTTGGGCGATCGCCTTCGTGGCCCCCTGCCATTGGGCCTCGGCGGATAGGGTTCCTGGGCCCGCTCCGGGGGTAAGGGGAGCAAGCAGATGACCCACCGTTGGTAACACCCATCCATTCATAGTTGGTCGATCGATCCGTTGGCGATCGAGCGGGCGATCGCTCAGAGCAGGGGAGGGAAGCGGCATCGCGGGTTTGGGGTTCGCCGCAATCGTCGAGAGCGTCGTCACACGCGCTAGGGATTTAGACTTAGGGGATTTGCCTCAAGTGTATCGGCAAGGCCCCGGAGTCGCGCACCCCAAAACCGAACGTTGCGAGTCGCGATCGCCGCCATTTGGTTGGCCAACGCCCAATCGCTCCAGCACTTGAGCCAACACCAACGCAGTCCAATCAATATCCGCTTCCGTGGTGCTCTGGCCCAGGCTTAAGCGCAGGGCCGCTGTGGCTTCGGCGGAATCGTAGCCCATGGCCAACAGGGTGGGGCTGGGGGTCAGGCTGCCGCTGCTGCAGGCGGATCCAGAGCTGGCGGCAATGCCCGCCCGATCGAGCTGGCGCACCAAATCCCGACCACTGGGCAGGGGCAACCGTCCCCGTAAACAAAAGCTGACATGGTGGGGCAAGCGATGGAGCCGATCGCCCGTGGGATGCAAAGCGGGCAGGGGAGCCAAACGCTCAAACAAGCGATCGCGCAGTTGACCAAGCCGCTGAGCCTCCGTTTCCCAGGTTTGGGCCATGCGTTCCGCCGCCGCCCCAAAGGCCGCGATCGCCGGTAGGGCCTGAGTTCCCGATCGCCGCTTACTCTCCTGGCCACCGCCCAGTAACTGGGGAGCCAAATTAATCCCCGGCCGTGCCCACAGGGCCCCAGCCCCTTGAATGCCGTAGATCTTGTGGCTGGAGAGGGACAGCAAATCCACCGGCAGGGTTTGCAAATCCACCGCCACCCGGCCCACTGCCTGCACCGCGTCCGTGTGGAATAATGCGCCCGATCGCCGGGTAATCGTTCCCAACTCCGCGATCGGTTGCAGGGTTCCCACCTCGCTTTGGGCAAAAATAATCGACACCAGCACCGTTTCCGGGCGAATGGCCAAAGCCAAGTCCGACGGATTCACCCGTCCGGCGCGATCGACCGGCAAGCGCGTAATCGCCCAGCCTTGAGCCTCCAGCCGCTCCAAGGTTCGCTCGATCGCCGAATGTTCCACCTGCGAGGAAATGATATGGCGCGGTTGGGTGAACCGCTGGGCCACCCCCAAGATCGCCAAATTGTCCGCCTCCGTGCCCCCCGAGGTGAAAATCACCCCCGTGGGATCCCCATTAATCAACGTCGCCACCTGCAACCGCGCCGTTTCCAGCACCATGGCCGAGCGATCGCCCCAACTATGAATGCTTGACGGATTTCCCCATAGTTCCGTCATCACCCGTTGGGCCGCCGCGATCGCCACATCACAGGGCGGCGTGGTGGCGCTGTGGTCTAGATAAATTTGCATGGGCAATCCATTGGCATCAAGGTTCAGGAATTTTGGCGCAGGAATTAAGGTTCAGGAATTTTGGTCTTTGGCCATTGAAGATGCAGTATTCGCAGTATTCAAGGTGCAGTCTTTAGGGTGCAGTATTCAAGGTGCAACATTGTCCATCGATTCTTCCGCCTCTCCTGCTGCGATCTCGATCGACAAAGAACCCAAAACCAAGCGATCGCTTAACTGAATCCATTGCTCCAGGCTCAGTTCTTCTGCCCGCGCCGTTTCAGGAATTGCCAGCTCAACCAAAGTATGACGCAACTGATCCAAATCCACGACGCTTTTTAGATTGTTGCGCAACATCTTGCGGCGACTGGCAAAGCCCAATTTCAACAACGTTTCAAAGCGCTTCACATTTTGCGGCGACTGCGGAAAAGGGCGGGGCTGAATTTTCACCACCGCTGAATCGACCTTAGGTGGCGGTGAAAAAGCCTTGGCCCCCACATCGCAAACCCAAGAGCAATCCGCTAAAAAGCGCGATCGAATCGAAAGGGCGCTGTAATGTTTGCTGCCCAAATTCGCCACCAACCGCAGGGCCACTTCCTTTTGCACCAACAGCACGATCGACTCAAAGGGTTGCGATCGCGGTTGGGCGATCGTCCCCAACAAATGCTCCAAAATTGGGCCCGTAATGTTATAGGGAATATTGGCCACCACCTTATTGGGATTTTGGAACTGGGGATTCGGAAAAGCCGCCAACTGTTCCGGCCAATCTAAAGTCAAAATATCGCCCTGAAGCAGCAAGAAATTATCCCGCTGCCCAAACTTTTTCACCAGCTCAGGACAAAGATCGCGATCTAACTCAACGGCAACCACTGCTCCCGCCTGATCCAGCAATTGCCGAGTCAAGACCCCCTGACCGGGGCCAATTTCCAAAACCCGATCCTCTGGGGTCAGTTCCGCCGCTGAAATAATTTTGGCAAGGGCTTTTTCACTTCTCAACCAATGTTGACCAAAGCGTTTCCGAGGTTTTGGCATGGCTTTGCTGCAATCTTTGCTCAGTGATCTGTACTCAGTAATTAATTCACTATTCAATCAGCATCAAAAATGGATTCATAATCCAATCAATGACCGATCGCACTTTTGAAGGAATGATCATGAAGAATAGGGCAATGATGGATCTCATGATCGATCTATAGGATTCAATGAATCGAGAATCAGGAAATCATTGATCGGGGGTTAATTAATTGAGATTTATGCATCGGGTTGATGCATCGGGTTAATTCATCGGGTTGATTCATCATTGAATCGCCAATCGATACTTCGTTAAAGGGGAGTGGATGGTTGATGAATCCCGGATCAACGCTGATCACTCGGGTCTTGCCAAGAAAAATGTGTCGCCTTTAACTTGTCTTGGCTCCAAAAACAGTGCCAGAGTCTGACGAGGCAGCGCTTGGGAGCATGACTCGCTCAGGCTTAGGGGGTGTTGTCATTTTTCGAGTGAGGCTGAAACGGTTGATCTTTCGTGCCCTAGTCGTCGTAACAAGGGGCTTAAGCCCCTTGCTCCCCACGATTCGCTAACAGCAGATCTAGGGTTTCATGCTCAATGACGACAGGCCCTAGGCTCCAGTACCAAGCCCAAGGGATTCACGCGAAATTGCCCCCACAGGCAAGCTGAACATCAAAAACCAGAATTGCTCAAGAAAGGAGAAAACCGAATGACGGACGTGGTTTGGCAATTGCTGCTGATTGGATTGGCGGCAGGGTTAGCGGGGGGCCTGTTTGGCATTGGCGGCGGGGCGATTATGGTGCCGGCCATGGTGCTGTGGCTGGGCCTAGACCAAAAATTAGCAACGGGCACATCCCTTGCGGCTCAGGTGTTGCCGATCGGGCTGTTGGGGGCGATGGTGTATTACCGCAACGGCAATCTCAACATCAAGTACGGGTTGTTGATTGTGGTGGGATTGCTGGTGGGGAATTACTTTGGGGCAATATTCGCCAATCAACCCTACATCAGTTCGGCCCTGATGAAGAAACTGTATGGGGGCTTTTTGCTGCTGATTGGGTTGCGCTATTTGACAGTGCGCTGAGAGGTTGATCAACAGGTTGGGCGATGATCGCACGGACTGGGAATAAAGGTGGGGGATGATCTGGCAAGCGCCATACATATGAAAACGATGGGAGAAAGTCGCCCATGATTGCTTGGGCTATTTTGCAGGCGGGTGGGCCGGTGGTTGTGCCCTTGCTGTTGGGATCGATCGCGACGGTGACGGTGGCGATCGAGCGGGCTTGGTTCTGGGCCCAGGTGCGGCGCGATCGATCCCAACTGGTTCCAGCGGTTTTTGAGCTGTATGGACGCGATGCCAAGGCGGCGATCGCCCGGTTCCAGCAATATGCCGACGGCCTCCCGATCGCCCGCATTAGTTTGGCCGCCTTGGAGCTACACCGCCCCCACCCGATCGCCTTTCGCTTGGCCCTCAGCGCCGCCACCCAAGCCGAACGGCCCCAACTGCGGCGCTTTGACCTGTGGTTGCAAACCGTGACGGCCCTGGCTCCGTTGTTGGGCCTGTTGGGCACGGTCACTGGCCTGATGGGAGCCTTTGCGGGTCTCGATTGGGCCGGGGAGGGCCCCAGCCGCGTGAATGCGGGTCTGAGTGAAGCGCTGGTTTCCACGGCGATCGGGCTGGTGGTGGCGCTGTTGGCCCTCACCCTGGGCAATCTGTTCCGGGCCTATGCTCGACGGGAGCAAATGGCCATTACGCGCGATTGTCGTACCCTAGAGCGGCTGTATTTGCATCATTACTGGCACTTCAACGCGCCCGATCGGCCCGGATACCGCCGCCGTCGGCGCGATCGGCGCGATCGTTCAAGCCCCGCCCAGCTCTAGGGTTACCCGATTTTCCAAGCTCCCGATTTTTCAAGCTCCCGATTTTTCAAGCTCCCGGTTTTCCGCTGCTCAGAATCCCTGAGTGTCCAGATCTAGTGCCCAAATCTCTGGTGTTCAAATTTCCCCAATATTCAAACGAATTTAAATTTCCACCGATTCCCTACGCCAGATTTACAGTGTTGCTTCATTGATGTTACATTTCTTCACAGGAGGCTAATTAGCCAACGCCCGGAGAACTGTCAAGCACTAACCGCCGCTTCAAGTTGCCATCAACCCTATTCGTTGAAACTGCTGAAACTGCGATGGTGTGCGTCTTTGTCACTCAAAATGCAAAGTCGATGACATCCCCGGCCAGGTTTTAATTGGTATTCTCCCAACACAGCAAGCACGGCCAGCCGCCCCAACGGCTGGCTTTTTCACGATCGGGGTAGCAATCACCGCTGCGATCGAACCCGTTGCCCAGCCCCCGGAGATCTTGGCCCAATTTGCAAAGCGTCGTGATAGACTTTTATGCCAGCAAACCAGCCGCTCGATCGATGCTGTTTTAACTGTTTGGTGAGTTTTGCTGCCCCCATCGTGGCAAAATCTTCAGCAGCAACACACCCGATCGACAACGCACGGGTCACACGGCTCCGGATGGCTAAAGGTCAGCGCTTGACTGCTCAAGACTGGCGACAGATCCTTTCCTTTCAATTGAGCAATAGCAAGTCTATTTGAATTGAATAGTTATCAAACAACCTTTATTCAGCAGCTTGCAGCAGAGCGTTTGATATCCCCGCGCGAGCTGTGTTTTGCTCAGAGCTGGCAAGTTTTCCAAACTTGTCTTTTCCATCGAGGTGCTCTCGATTCAATGGCAACCGAATGGTAACTGCCAACCACCACATCCAGTCACCCGGCGCTTAGTCTCCTGGCGCTTGCTGCAAACCATCAGAGGGATCCGTCATGTCCATTCGCCTGTACGTTGGCAATCTGCCCAAAGAAGTCGATCGCAAAGAACTCGAAGCCGTCTTTGCCGGCACGGGCGACCTGACCTCCACCAAGGTCATTGTCGATCGCAAAACCGGAAAATGTCGCGGTTTTGCATTCGTGACGGTTCCCACTGATGAACTCGCCGACCAAATCATCGAACAGTTCAACGGTTCCACCTTCAAAGACACCGTGCTGAAAATTGAGAAAGCCATGCCCCGCAAAGGCAAGGGCGATGATGAAGCCCCCGAAAGCGCCGAAGCTAGCCCCGTCAAGGCAGCTCGCCGCAGCGGTGGCGGTGGTGGTGGCAAAAAAGGCAACGGTGGCGGTCGTCGTGCCCCTGGTGGGGCTGTGGTTGCCGAAAGCAGCGCCGCTTCTGCCCAGCCAGATCCCCGCTGGGCCGGTGAGTTGGCGAAGCTGAAGCAACTGCTGAACGCTCAAACGACTGGCTCCTAAGGTTTTCTAGGTTTCCGGCGGGTCAATTGGGTTCAGGTCAGCGGTTCGATCGCCCTCAATTGCCCGAGCAGCCAGAAAAGATTGAACGCCCATTGAACGTTCATCGTGCAACAATTGACCCGATCGCAGCTCTGATCCTGTTGATGAACCCAACGGCTTAAGGTCGGCTTCAGTCGGTTGAGGTTAATTCCAGACCAGTTGCCCAAACCGCACAACGTTTTCCACTCTTCAGAAATTGCAATCACACCATGTTTGGTCGTGGGTTTGTCCCTTGCCAGATGTGGTGTTTTTTTTGGCTGAATGCCAGAAATTCTCAAGAGTAATCTCCAAGAGTAATCTCCAAGGGCAATGTTCAAGAGTAATCTCCAAGAGCAATCTCCAAGCATGAGTTGGCGGAACCGGAGGGCAAGGGCGATCGCTCGATCGCTCCCCATAGTGATAGCAAGGGAAACATTGACCCTTTAAGGATCTCTCGGAAAAAATTACGAATTGGAAATTTTAGCTGAACATCTAATCGATCTTCGGAGTAAGCTCTAATTGGGGATTAGCAGTTCGCCATCTACTCCAATTTGCTGGAATCTACTCTAATCGGCTGGGATCTACTCTAATTCGCCTGCGCTGATCTCCTCTTCGCCAGTGCTTTCATCGGCCCATATCAGGGACAATTTCAGCGAAATCTGGCATCTTTGGTTAGCCTTGCTCTGCAAAATGCGATGTAAGACGCAACTCAAGATTTTCAACCCAAGATTTTCAACCCAAAGCTTTATTGAAAACTGAATCCCAGACTAGATTTCAGACTGAATCAGGGACTAGATCTTAGATTTAAGGCTGAATTTAGACCGGAGTCTAAAAACCATATCCCGAATTGGAGGTTGGAATGGGTTAACCTCAATGCCATTCATTCAGTGATTCATTCAGTGCGATTAGTTCAGCACCAAGAATCCAGTGATATTGATTCAGCACGGTTCAGAGCCGATCGAGCAGCTTGCATGATCCCACTGCCCATTTGGTCATTGCCGATCGCGTCCTGACCCATTTTGATTGAGTTACTTGACCATTTTGCTGACGGATGATCAGGAGTCAGTGGCGCGTCTTTGAGCCGGTCGCAGTGAGTTTTGCACCGGTTCCTAGGCGGAGGTTATACAGGGTGGTGGTGTGAATTCGCGATCGCCCGGTCACAGGTGCTTTGACCCATGAAAACTGCACTTCAACCAATCCTAAGGGTGTTAGGGTGTGCCCCCGATCGCAGCCTGCGGTTTTTCCTGGTTACAGACGCTGCATCAGGGAATCAACAGAATAGGAACGGCCGCGTCATGATCGGCTGGATTGCGGGATGCTCAAGTGCAATTGAATGGGCGAAACCACAACATAGTCACTCCTTGTTCTACGTCACCCTTAACCTGGTAAACCCAAGGCTATGAAGATTCTGATCTATTCCTACAACTACCATCCTGAGCCGATCGGGATTGCACCGTTGATGACTGAGCTAGCGGAGGGGCTGGCTCGGCGTGGTCACGAAGTTCGCGTTTTGACGGGAATGCCAAACTACCCGGAACGGCGGATTTACGAAGGCTATCGGGGCAAGTTGTATTGCACGGAAGTGATTAACAACGTGCGAATCGATCGCTGCTATGTCTGGATTCGACCCAAGCCCGGCCTGCTGACGCGGTTGGCCCTGGATGGCAGTTTTGCGATCACGAGTTTCCTGCGGGCCCTGAATGGCTGGCGGCCCGATGTGATGTTGATGACTTCGCCTCCGTTGGCGGCGACGGTTCCGGCGGCCCTGCTGCGGTGGATGTATCGCTGCCCTCTGATCCTAAATTTGCAAGATATTTTGCCGGAAGCGGCGGTGCATACGGGGCTGATTACCAGCAAGCGGGCGATTCAGGTTTTTGAGGCCCTGGAGCGATTTGCCTACAAAACCTCAACGGCGATCAGCGCGATCGCGGAGGGTTTTGTGGACAACCTGGTGAGCAAGGGGGTGTCGCCCAACAAAATTGCCCTGATTCCCAACTGGGTGGATGTGAACTTTGTGCATCCAATGCCGAAAAACAATGCATTTCGTGCGGCCCATGGGTTACAGGGCAAGTTTGTGGTGCTTTATTCGGGCAACATTGCCTTGACCCAAGGGCTGGAAACGGTGATTGATGCGGCGAAGGTGCTGGATGGCCGGCCCGAGGCGGCCCAAATTCAGTTCGTGATTGTGGGTGAGGCGCGGGCGATCGAGCGATTGGGGCAATATTGCCGTGAAAATGCCGTGAGCGATCGGGTCAAGCTGTTGCCCTTTCAACCTCGGGAAGCACTGCCGGAAATGATGGCGGCGGCGGATGTGAGCTTGATTGTGCAGCGGCGCAACGTGGTGGGCTTCAATATGCCCTCGAAAACCCAGGTCATTTTGGCCAGTGGCCGGCCGATCATTGGATCTGTGCCGGGCCATGGCACGGCGGCCCAGGCCATCCGGCGCAGTGAGGCGGGGATTGTGGTGGAGCCGGAGTCGCCCCAGGCCTTGGCGGAGGCGATTTTGGCCCTGGCTCAGGATCCCGATCGGGCTGAACGGTTGGGTCGTCAGGGTCGCCAACATGCGCTGGAGATGTATAGCTTTGACTCGTCGCTCGATCGCTACGAACAGTTGTTTAACCACTTGGTGAAGCAGTCTCGCCGTCATTCGGCTGCGGTGACAGTTCCGGCGGACTTGGCGGGCACGTCGCAACCGCTGCAACTGCCCCAACCCTCAGCCAGCAATCGATCGCACTAAATTACTCGCGATCTCAGCAATTAGCCTTCTTGATCCAGCGTGATTCAGCGAAATTCCGCCAGATCTCGCAAGGCTAGCCCAATGCGCCTGGGTCAAAAAGTCCTAGGTCAGCTTCAGGGCATCGTAACTGCCGAACACCTTCAAGGTTTCCACCCGATCGCGCAGTTCTGCCAATGCTGCCTGGGTGCGAGCTTCCTGTTGCCCGGCTTCCAAATCCAAAAAGAAGACATAATCCCCCAGGCCGCGCTTGGAAGGACGAGATTCAATCCGACAAAGATTGATGTCCCGTTCCGCCAAGGTGGCCAGGGGCTGCAAAAGGGAGCCGGGCCGGTTAATGGTTGAGAAGGCGATCGCTGTGTGGCTGCCGGTGAGGTGCGCCGGTTCTCGGGCAATGACCCAAAACCGGGTGCAATTGTCTGGGCAGTCACTGATATCACGAGCCAAAACGGGCAAATCGTACAGTTGGGCCGCTCGCTCTGAGGAAATGGCAGCGGTTTGGGGCTGTTCCTGCACGTTGGTCAAGGCTTCGGCGGTGGAATTGGTGGGCAGGGGCTTGGCATTGGGCAAATGGGTTTCGATCCACCGCTGACATTGAGCCAGGGCTTGGGGATGGGAATAGACCGTGGTGATCGCCTTCAGGTCTGGGGCTTGGGTCACCAGCACATGGGCGATCGGGAGCAACACCGCCTGTTGCACATGTAGCCCCTCCAGTTGCCAAAGGGTGTCGAGGGTGGTGGTGACGCTGCCTTGAATGGAATTTTCCACGGGCACAACCACCAGGGGTACTTCGCCGCTGGCGGCCGCTTCCAGGGTTTTGGCAATGCTCGGGTAGGGGCGAAACTCCCCTAGGAAGGCTTCCTGGCTCGATCGCCACTGGGCATAGCCATTGGTGGCGGCCTCGGCATAGGTTCCCGCCGGGCCAAGGTAGCCAATCGTGATTGGGTGGGGGGAATCGGTCATCGCCATAGCCATCGCCAGAATATGGGGTATGAAATCCGGTATGCGGAATTAGGGAGTTGCAGGGTGCGGAATCGGCAGCGGGCATCAAGAACCGTTGATGAACCCTCGTTTTGAATCGCTGCCCAGTTTGCAGAAAGTTCTCCGCAGATAGTTCTTCGCAGATAGTTCTCAGAATACGATTTCCAGATCCCGACTGTGCCGGTTGATGCGCCCAGTCTTGGGCCGAATTGGAGCCAACCGATCGCCCCGAGACCAGGGTTTTGGCAAAATGCACCGCCACTCTGGGCGATCGGGAGGGTTCGGCTGGCCGCCCCCCGCCGATCGCCAAACCGGTATGATGGAATGCATTGGGTAGCGTTAAGTCATGCTTAGTCCCCAAAATTTGGGTCTAATCGGGTCTAATCCGTGTCAACCGCTTGCCAAGGAGCTGTTCTGTGGCGACAGCCCGGCGGTGGCCACCGTTGCCCAAGGATGAGTTGAACCTAACGCGGAGACTTTTTCGGTGGCTGCTGGCTTCTCTGCCTCACAGACGATCGATATGCCGGTGCCGCCAATGCGTCGCCCGGTCGCTGAATATCTGCGTCAGCCGCACCGGGTCGCGTTGGCGGCGGCCCAACCGGGGCACTTAGTGGCCCTGGGGGGCGATCGCTATCGGCTTTCGGTGCCAACCCTAACCTTTGCTCATTTGCAGTTCCAACCCATGGTGGATTTGCGGGTTTGGACTGACGAAGCAGGCGTAGTGCGGATGCGATCGGTTGGTTGCCAACTGGTGGGCCTCAAGGGGTTGGACAACGGCTTTTCCCTGGAGTTGACGGGCCAAATGCGAGCCATTAGCACCTCAGCGGGCGATCGCCTGAAGGGCGTGGTGGATTTAGGGGTGCGTGTAAAATTGCCCCCACCGCTCGATCGCCTGCCGGCCGCCACCATGCAGTCCACGGGTCAACTGCTGTTGACCCAAGTGCTGGCCAAGATGAAATATCGCTTGGTAGACCGGTTGAGCGCTGACTATCGCCGTTGGGCCACGGAGTCCACCTCCGCCTCGCTGCCCCTGCGCTCTATCCCAGGCTCCAATGCCGCCCGCCGCAAAACCCCATGACCTCCGATTCCAGCCCTGCAATCAATCCCATGACCCCTTTGCCCGAGTCAGCCCTCGATCGCCCCGCCACCGTGCGGATTGTGGGCGCGGGGCCCGGTGACCCCGACCTCATTTCCGTGCGAGGTCAAAAACTCCTGGCGGCGGCCGATACGGTCTTTTTTGCTGGCTCCCTTGTTCCGGAAGCGATGTTGAGCCATTGCCAGCCAGAGGTGGAAGTGATCGACACCCGATCGCTCGTCTTGGAAGATTGGTTGCCCACGTTGATCGATCGGGCCCGGGCCGGAAAACAGGTGGTGCGACTGCAAGACGGCGACCCCTCCCTCTATGGCGCACTCCATGAAGTGGTGGCCCAACTGTTGGAGCAAGAGATTCCCTTTGAAGTGGTTCCCGGAATCAGCGCCTTCCAAGCGGCCGCCGCCCGTTTGGCCGTGGAGCTGACCGTGCCCAACCTGGTGCAAAGCATCATCCTCACCCGGGCCCGAGGCGAAACCCAAGTGCCCGACGCGGAAGATCTAGCCAGCCTGGCCGCC
This sequence comes from Limnothrix sp. FACHB-406, assembly GCF_014698235.1. Classification (NCBI taxonomy): domain Bacteria; kingdom Bacillati; phylum Cyanobacteriota; class Cyanophyceae; order Pseudanabaenales; family Pseudanabaenaceae; genus Limnothrix; species Limnothrix sp. FACHB-406. The sequence continues at coordinate 24,373 of NZ_JACJSP010000028.1, forward strand.
CACAAAGCCAGCCTTTGTCTGTACCTGAGTGCCCACCATGCCCAGCGGGCCCAAGACCAGCTCGCGGCCCATTACCCACCAGAGATGACCATCGCGGTTTGCTACCGGATCGGGTGGGAGGATGAGCGAGTGGTGCTTTGCCGGTTGGATGAGTTGGCCAGCATCACCCACCAGGAAAAACTAACTCGCACCGTTCTTTATGTGATTAGTCCGGCCCTGGATGCCATGACCACGGCCACCACCGCCCGATCGCGCCTTTACAGCGGCGATCACCGCCACATTTTCCGTCCCAAAGCCAGCCAAGCCTAGACTTGAGGGGATCAACTACTCATCACGGGAATGGGTATAGCCCAGCAGTAATAAATTTTTGGGTAGTGCCAGAATTCAGTAATGATGAGCGACTGTAAGCCTCGCGGTGTAAGCGATCTGTTACCGAAAGCCATCACCACACAGGCACTACTCGCTTCTGAATATAATGGTCTCTTAACTCAGAATTGATCCCTATCTCCATGCCGAAGTCTGCCGCATCCACCACTAATCAGGGTGCCAACCTTGGTTATGAGTCCGACCTGTTTAAAGCAGCGGATAAGTTACGGGGCAACATGGAGCCATCGGACTATAAGCACGTTGCCTTGGGCTTAATTTTTCTGAAGCACATTGGCGATCGCTTTGAAGGGCGGCGACAAGAACTGATCGCAGAATTTCCCGATGATGCGGAAGCTCTGGAAGACCGGGACGAGTACATGGCCGAAAACGTTTTTTGGGTTCCCCCGGTGGCCCGGTGGTCACATCTGCAAGCGAATGCCAAACAGCCGACGATCGGGAAGTTGATTGATGAGGCAATGTTGGCGATCGAAAAAGAGAATGCTTCACTCAAAGGTGTGCTGCCGAAGGAATACGCCCGGCCGGCGCTTAGTGCAGTGATGCTGGGTGAATTAATCGATCTGATTTCCAATATTGCGTTGGGCGAGACTCAGGATACCGCCAGGGACGTTTTGGGGCGGGTCTACGAGTATTTTTTGGGTCAATTTGCCGGATCGGAAGGGAAGCGGGGCGGCGAGTTTTACACACCCCGATCGGTTGTGCGGGTGATGGTGGAAATGCTGCAACCATTCCAAGGGCGAGTCTATGATCCCTGTTGTGGTTCCGGCGGTATGTTTGTGCAGTCGGAAAAGTTTGTACAAGACCACGCCGGGCGCATTGGTGACATTGCCATTTATGGCCAGGAAAGCAACTACACCACCTGGCGACTGTGCAAGATGAATTTGGCGGTTCGGGGGATTGATTCCGATATTCGTTGGAATTCAGACGGATCGTTTCATAAGAACGAATTGCCCGATTTGCGCGCCGATTTTATTTTGGCGAATCCACCCTTTAATATTTCCGATTGGGGTGGCGATCGCCTGCGGGAAGATGGGCGCTGGAAATTTGGTATTCCGCCAGCGGGCAATGCGAACTATGCCTGGTTGCAGCACATTTGGCATCATTTGGCCCCCAGGGGAACGGCGGGGGTGGTGTTAGCCAATGGGTCGATGTCGTCGCAACAGAGCGGTGAGGGTGAGATCCGTAAGGCGATGATTGAAGGGGATGCGATCGATTGCATGATTGCGTTGCCCGGTCAGTTGTTTTATTCAACACAAATTCCGGCCTGTTTGTGGTTTTTGGCCAAGGACAAATCAAACGGCATTGCGAGGGATAAAAAGCTGCGCGATCGGCGGGGAGAAATCCTATTTATTGATGCCCGCAAGTTGGGCTACATGGTCGATCGCACCCGTCGCGAATTTAGCGATCAGGACGTGGCGAAAATTGCGGATACCTATCACGCTTGGCGCGAGGGCAGCGGCTATGAAGACGTGGCGGGCTTTTGCAAATCGGCGACCTTAGACGAAATTCGCGGCCATAACTATGTGCTCACGCCGGGGCGGTATGTGGGAGCGGCGGCAACGGAGGAGGACGATGTGCCCTTTGAGGAGCGGATGGCGGAGTTGACGGCAACGCTGGCGGAACAGTTCAAGGAGTCGGCAAGACTGGAGGGGGCAATTCGGGAGAATTTGCGGGGCTTGGGCTATGACTTTTGAGGCCTCTTGCTAGGCAGTGGCATCGATTCCTGATGTTTGTAGTTGTTCGATCGCCCATGGGAAGGCTGAAGCGATGGCAGATATAGAAATTACTGGCGATGTTCCGCAGGCTCCGGGGGGGCAAATTCTGATTTATCAGGATGGGGGGCTGAATTTACAGGTGCGTTTGGCTGGGGAGACAGTGTGGCTGACTCAAGCGGGAATGGCTGATCTGTTCCAAACAACGCCGCAAAATATCACAATGCACCTTTCCTCAATCTATGAGGACAAAGAATTAGACGAGGTGGCAACTTGTAAGGAATTCTTACAAGTTCGGATGGAAGGTCAGCGCAATGTTCGTAGATCCCTGAAGCATTACAGCCTTGAGGCGATTTTGGCGGTGGGGATGCGGGTGCGGTCGGCGCGGGGGACGGTGTTTCGGCAGTGGGCGATCGCGCGTTTGGGGGAACTCCTGGTGAAGGGGTTCACGATGGATGATGAGCGCATCAAGGCTGGCCGGACACTGGGGGATGATTATTTTGAGGAGCTGCTGGCGCGGATTCGGGATATCCGATCGTCGGAGCGGCTGTTTTATCAAAAGGTCTTGGACATCTACGCCACGAGCATTGATTACGATGGCAATGCGGAGGCATCGCAGCTATTTTTTAAGACGGTGCAAAATAAGATGCACTGGGCGGCCCATGGCCACACGGCGGCGGAAATTATCGCAGAGCGGGCGGATGCAAACCAGCCGAATATGGGTTTAATGTCTTGGAAAAATGCACCCCATGGCAAGGTTCGCAAGGGAGATGTGGCAATTGCCAAAAATTATTTGAGTCAGGATGAATTGGAGGCGTTGAATCGAATTGTGTCGGCGTATTTGGAGTTTGCGGAGCTTCAGGCGCTGAATCGAAGACCGATGTATATGAGCGATTGGATCACAAAGTTAGATGATTTTTTGAAGTTGTCGGATCGGGAGATTTTGACCCATGCGGGCAAGATTTCAGCAGCCCTGGCGAGGTCAAAGGCGGAGGCAGAATACGAAAAATTTCATGAGTTTCAGTTGGGGGAACCGCAACCGGTGGATGATGATTTTGGTGAGGTTATGGGCAAGGTTAAGAAAATTGAGACGATAACGAAGCGAAAAACTACCCGTAAGAAAAAGAGTACTGATTGATAAGAAGGTGGCGATCAATGAGTGATCTAAAAGAAAGACCGCATCTTAGCTTGCTACAGCAGAAACGAGAGGATATTCTCGCGATCGCCCAAAAACACGGGGCTAAGAATGTCAGGATTTTTGGTTCTGTGGCCAGGGGTGAAGCGGGCAAGGATAGCGATATTGATTTTTTGATTGATTATGACCTCGATAAAATATCGCCTTGGTTTCCTGCGGGTTTACTGCTAGATTTGGAAGCGCTGTTGGGGGTTAGAGTCGATGTGGCAACGGTTGATATGTTAAAGGCTCGCATCAAAGAGCAGGTTTTGCAGGAGGCGATCGCGTTATGAGGAGGACGGAGGAACGCCTGCAAGATATTTTAGATTCTATAGAAGCGATCGAGCGATATGCAAGCCAAGGAAGGAGTACTTTTGAGGATCAGGAATTAGTTCAAGTTTGGATCGTTCATCATTTACAAATTATTGGAGAAGCCGCCAACACTATACCTCATGATTTAACGAGTTTATACCCACAGGTTCCTTGGGCACAAATCATTGCATTCAGAAATATTATTGTGCATGAATATTTTCGCTTGTCTTTGAGTTTGGTCTGGGCAATTGTTGTTAATGATTTACCGAGACTAAAAATTCAAGTTATTCAAATCTTGTCAGAAGTTAATGGAGGAGGCGATTGATGAATATTGAATTTGTTCTAGGAGAGATTCCAAAGGATTGGTCTTATAGTCTGCTAGGGAAAATCTGTGAAGATACAGGAGGGAATATTCAAACAGGCCCGTTTGGTAGCCAGTTACATAAGTCTGATTATGTTTTACATGGTATTCCCTCCATCATGCCAAAAGATATTACTAATAATGGAATTTCCGAGGAGGATATATCAAGAATTTCACCCAAAAATGCAGAGCGTTTGAGTCGTTATCTTGTTCAACAGGGAGATATTGTTTATAGTCGCCGAGGTGATGTTGAGAGATGTGCTCTGATTACCAAAAAAGAGGATGGATGGCAGAAGTGTTGAATCTAAACACAAAACTTCATATTCTAGGCAACAAGAGTTTCTGGCAGTAAATCATAGCTCCAATGACTGATTGAGCCATAGCGACCGAGTACAACTTGCAAATATCGCAATTTATCTAGTAGC
>NZ_JACJSP010000029.1 GCF_014698235.1 Limnothrix sp. FACHB-406
ATGAGCGTAACATTGGTGTACTACTTTTTGATTGTTTGGGGTAAGAATTACATCTTCTTACCCCTTTTTTATAACCTGAATCTGTCATTCAACACTTCTGGGGCAAGGATGATCGATCAGTGATGGAAAATCAATCTTGTTATGCACAAATTGTGTTCAAAACCAGTTTTAAAAATAAAGCGCTGGAGATCAGATTTTGAAAATGCAGCCTTAGAGATTAACGCTTGGGAATGAAGCTTTGGGAATTCAGAACTGAGAAGATATCTGAGAAATAACTTGGGGTACTGGCAAAGCGCTAGTGGTCATGGGGGCAAGGGGCTTAAGTCCCTTGTCTTCGTCGATCAACGGGGTAAGCAGAGTATCAATTTTGACTGTTTAAACATTTTCTGCGAGGGCGATCGAGTTTGGGCCGACATCGTTAATCTTTGCGGGGTTGATCACCCTTAAACCGGATGATTAGTAAGTGAGCTTGGTCACAGATTTCAAGCAATGCTACGGGTTTTCAAAAACCGGGGGATGGGTCAACAGACCGCTTTCCGAATCGGGCTTTGGGGGGATGAATTGCAAAGAGACAGAACTGTTCTTGATCGCGGTGTGATGGTCAGCGCCACTCAAAACCCGATCGGGTCGCTTGTCCGGTTTTGGGCGCGATCGAGCCGTAAGGGCTGTCAGGGTTGCCCTGCCCTTGGGGGCGATCCGGCGGTGACCGAGGGCGATCGATTGCCTGCCCCGATTCCCCCATGCACTGTGCTGGTTCCGCCGACTACACTGAGGACAGCCCCACCCAAGCAAGCTATGGGACTGCCATTCTAATTTCGCCCCGTTCATCCCCATGAAACGTTTGCTGCAACCTTTTCAGGCTCGTTTGTCGCGAACGGTGGCCTTGGGGGTGTTGTTTAGTATTGTGACCATTGAGGCGGTGATTCTCATTCCCTCCTATTGGCGAAGGGAACGTGAGCTAATTGACTACATGCAACGGATTTCCACCGCTAAGGTGGTGACCCTGGCGCGTTGGTCGCAGGCTGCACCGGAGTTTCAGGATCCCGTGCGGTTGGCCCAGCGGTTGGCCAATCAGACAGATGACCCGATTTCCCTGTGGAAGGGGCTGGCATTCTATGACCAATCGGGGCGTTTGGTGGCCACGGTGGGCGAAAAGCCTGAGTTGACCATCACGGCGGTGGCCGCGGGTCGCCGTGAACAACTGAGCCGCGATCAACAACGGCTCGATTTGGCTTGGCCGCCCGATGCCAGACGCAACTACACCCTGGTGGTTCGCCACGACATGAACCCGGTTTATGCGGAATTGCGGGCTTTTATTTTCCGCATTCTGGGATTGGTGGTGCTGATTTCGGTGTTTGCAACGGGGGTGACGATGGTGGTGTTGTCGCGGGTGGCGATCGTGCCGATTTTGCAAATGCGCGATGACCTGCGGCGAGCGGCGGACTTAATCAGTCGTGAGGATACCTCTGGGGAGATGTTGTATGCCTGCCAGGTCGATCGCCCCGATGAGTTGGGGGAGGTGATTACGGCCTTCCGGCATATGTATAACCGGATTCACCAGGAAATTTTGGAGCGGCGACGGGCAGAGCGGGAATCGGAAAGCCTGCTGCTGAATATTTTGCCCCCCGCGATCGCGGAACGATTGAAACGGGGCGAACACCCGATCGCAGAACGGTTTGAACAAGCGACGGTGCTGTTTGCGGATTTGGTGGATTTCACTGGACTAGCAGCCCACATCACCCCGGGCGAGTTGGTGCAACAGCTCAATCACATTTTTTCCACCTTTGACGCGCTGGCTGATACCTATGGCCTCGAAAAAATCAAGACGATCGGGGATGCCTACATGGTGGTGGGGGGTGTTCCGGATCCGCACCCGGACTGTGTGACGGCGGTGGCGGAAATGGCGTTGGCCATGCAACGGGCGATCGTGGCCTACCAGCCCGCCGCCGACTCCACCCAGCACCCCTTTTCGATCCGGATCGGGATCCATACGGGGCCCGTGGTGGGCGGTGTGATTGGTATCCGCAAGTTTATTTACGACCTCTGGGGCGACACGGTGAACACGGCCAGCCGAATGGAGTCCCATGGAATGCCGGGCCAAATCCAGGTGACCGAAGCGGTTTACCAAACCCTGCGCGATCGCTTCCAATTTGAGCGGCGGGGCGAAATTGCCATCAAGGGCAAAGGCACAATGACCACTTATTGGTTGCTCGATCGATTGGCAACCAACGGCCCCATGAATGGCGCAGCCGCGAACCCGGCGGCCCACCCCCCGATCGCCTCAGGATTGTCGGGAAATCGCCAGCCCTCCTAGGCCTTGGGTGGCGTTACGCCCATCCGAATTTCGGAGCAGAAGGAGGCAAAGGTGGGGCCGCCCGATCGGGTTGTGGTACTCGATCGAAACCGGAGATTATCGCTAGCAAACCAAATTCGCTCCTCAATCCAGCCACCCTCCACCGGAAGGGTAATCCACAGGGCCCCATCGCCGCCGAAACTGTAGCGACCGGGTTGGGGTTGGCTGTTGCTGCCCGGCGTGGCCAACAGCGGCCCCGCTCCCGACGGATCCGGAGCCAACGCCAACAGCACCGAGGATCCCAATTCCTTATTCGGAGAAGCCGTGATCGCTTCCCAACGCATTTTCAGCCCCGCTGCGATCGCCTGCGGATCGGCCCCATATTTCTGACAAAGGGCGATCGCCTCCGGTGCGTCGGCCGTTAGGGCTTCCATCCAAAGATCCCCTTTGCCCAAAACGGATTTGCGATCGGTCAAATTGTGGCCCGTCCGTTGGGAAAACCACTTACCCACACATTTTTCTAAAAACTCAGCGATCGTGCTCATGATGAAACAAAGAATTGATGGTTGATTAGGGTTTTGCCGTAAAAAAATACTCAAAAAAGGTCAGGGCTGAAATGGATTTGGCCCTGGGAAGCCGAAAATTTGTTGCGATCGCCTGGCCGGGTCACAGTCTGGATCTGAGCCAGGCCAAGCAACTCAAACTCCCCATGAATCCAGGTTATGAATCCAGGGTCTGATCGGCCGCAGGATTCGACGGTTGATCGAGCTGATCAAGCTGTTGCAATCCATAGTGTGCCGCTTCGGCCACCTGGGGATGGCTATCTTTAGCAAGATATTTCAGGGCCGATCGGCTCTTCTCACTGGGCAACTTACCCAACGATTCCGCCAAGCGTTGCCGCACCAGCCAATCATCCGACTGCACAAAGGTCAACATCCGCTCAACAGCTTCCACGGCTCCCACCTCGCCCAGCGCCGCGATCGCCGCCTGCTGCACAATCACCTCCGCACTATCCAGCGCATCAATCAGGGTTTTGCGGGCGCGTGGATCGCCCAAGTTCCCTAACGAAACGGCTGCACTGAAGCGCACCAACCAATCCGTATCCTCATAGAACAGGCGGATCAGGGGTTCAACGGCGCGGGTGTCGTGCAAATAGCCCAACGCTCCGGCTGCATTGGCGCGGATGCTGTAGTCTTTGTCCGCCAACAGGCCCATCAGCAGGTCAAAACATTCCTCTGTGGGCTTCAGTCCTAGGGCAAAAACGGCCATGGTGCGCACTTGCAAATGGTCGTCGTTGAGAACTTTTTTAATCAGCGGTACGGCATCAACCGGCGACACATCCCGCAGAGCCGTGAGGCCCAGGAGCCGATCGCGCGAATTGGGGCTTTCGAGTTGGTCGGCAATGCGATCAAGATTGGGGTCGGACATGGGGTGAGGCTACCAAAACGGATCGACGAATTGGCCAAGCATTTCACCATCATACCAAGGGCCAACTCTCCCCAGACATGACCGGGGATCACGGGGCCAGCCGCGGCCGCAACCAACCCAAATATTCCTCATTGCGTCGTCGATCGATGGAGTGAGCCGATTGTTGCAGTTCTTGGATCACGAACTGTGGCTCAAAAAGTTGCTGAATTTCGGCAATGCTGGTGCCAAAGGGCGGGCCACCGGGGCGATCGTGGGTGAAAAACACCGCCACCAAGGAGCCTTGATCCTTCAGGAGCGATCGCACGGCCTGCACATAGGCCGGCCGCAGACTGGGATCGATCGCGCAAAAGCAGGTGTGCTCAATTACCCAATCAAATTGCCCAGCCCAATTGGCCGCCAAATTGAAAATATCCGCCTGCACAAATTCCGCCGCCACACCCCGATCGCGGGCTGCCCGGTCAGCTTCGGCAATGGCAGAAGGGGCCAAATCAAACCCCACAACCTGAAAGCCCCGATCGGCCAAAAACACCGCGTCATGGCCCCGGCCGCAGCCCACCACGGCCATGCGTCCTCCCGGTGTCACATCGGGGCGATCGGCCCAGGCCACCAAAACAGGTGATGGTTGTCCCAAGTCCCAACCGGTTTTGCCCGTTTGGTAGGCCGTTTCCCAAAAATCAATCGTTGGTTGTTCCTCGCTCAGAACCATGTTGAGGTGTTTGCCGTTAGTTGATGAATTGGTGAATCAGTTCTTTGACCATTATTCTTTGGTCATTATTTAGGTACGGTCTGACGGTGCTTTTTCCTGCCCAAGATTTCCATCTCGCTCCATTTCACACCCCCATTTCACGACCTCTGAATTATGCAATCGATCGCCCTTCCTCAGGATTCGTTCAATCAACAGTGGCTAGCGGCGATCGCCCCGGAAGATTGGGTGAATCCGCAACCGGCGGATTGCTATGACTTGGTGGTGGTGGGCGGCGGGCCGGCGGGTTTGGTGGCGGCGGCCGGCGCGGCGGGCTTGGGCTTGGGGCTAAAAGTGGCCCTCATTGAGCGCCGCTGGTTGGGTGGGGACTGCTTGAATGTGGGCTGTGTTCCTTCCAAGAGCTTGATTGCGGCGGCCAAAGCGGCCCGATCGCCCGTGGAACCGGAAACCTTTGCGGCGGCCATGGCCCAACTGCGGGCCGTGCGATCTCGCTTGGCGGTGCATGACTCAGCCCAGCGGTTTCAGGGGCTGGGGGTCGATGTGTTTTTGGGCGAAGGGCGCTTTCAAGATCCTCGGGCGATCGCGGTGGGGTCCCAAACGCTGCGGTTCAAAAAAGCCGTGATTGCCACCGGAACCCGCCCACAAGTGCCGCCAATTCCGGGCTTGGCCGCAGCCGGCTTTGTCACCAACGAGACTCTTTTTAACTGGGTGCAGCGGCCCGATCGCCTGGCCATCTTGGGTGGCGGCCCGATCGGCTGCGAACTGGCCCAGGCCTTTGCCCGACTGGGAACCCACGTGACCCTGATTCAACGGCGATCGCGCCTATTGCCGCGCGAAAGTGCCGCCGCCGCTGCCATTGTGCAACGGGCCTTGGAGCGGGAGGGAATCACGGTGTTGACGGGGCAAACGGTGACCCAAGTGGATCGATCGCCCTTGGGTTGTGAAATTCAGATGGCCCAACATCCTGCGATTGCTGTGGATGAAATTCTGGTGGCCGCTGGTCGATCGCCCAATGTTGAAACCCTGAACCTGGAAGCGGCCCAAGTGGCCCTTGGCCCCCAAGGAATCGCCGTCAATGATTTTCTGCAAACCAGCAATCCTCGCATCTTTGCGGCGGGCGACGTGTGCCAGGGCGATCGATTCACCCATGCGGCCGATGCGGCGGCCCGTCTTGTTTTGCAAAATGCGCTATTCACGCCCTTTGGCCTGGGCAAGGGCCGCTGGAGCAAGGTCACCATCCCCCGAGTCACCTACACCGATCCGGAAGTGGCCAGTGTGGGCTGGATTGATCCCGGAGAGGGAATTAGCCCAATTGTCCCGGGGCCGGCCCCTCGGTTGATTGAAGTACCCTTAAGCCAAGTCGATCGGGCCCAGACTGATCGGGTGGCCGAAGGGTGCTTGCAAGTGTGGCTAGCCCCCGATCGAGACCAAATTTTGGGGGCCACGCTCATTGCTCCCCACGCGGGCGAAACCATTGGCGAAATTACCTTGGCCATGGCCGCCGGTTGGGGGCTGGGCCGGCTCGCCAAAGTGGTGCATCCCTACCCCACCCAGGCTGAATGCATCAAAAAAGCGGCGGATGCCTATCGCAAAACCCAACTGTCCGATCGCACCCGCCAGTTACTGGCCTGGTTGCATCGTTGGAGCTAGGTCGCCTCTCGATCGCAGACGGCGGGCCCCAAGCAAGCCGCCTGGTTTGGTTGGCTTAGCCACCTGCCTACCCCAGACACCGCTTCTGACCCTTCCCTCTTCTTCCCTCTCCACTGAACGACTGCTATGAAACGACGGGATTTGCTGTATGGCCTAGGCGCTGCCGGTAGCGCGATCGTCCTCAACAATTGCACCTTCGCGCCCAGCACGCCCCAGCGCAGCCGCCGAGCTGCGTTGTTCAAGGTGGCGATGCTGTTGCCTCGGGGCGCAGACAGTGACGATTGGTGCCGAGAAGGGATGACCGGCCTCGGGCGCATTGAGCGGGAATTAAACGCAGAAATTGCCTACACCGATGACATCAATAAGGGGTTACCTGCCAGCTTGCCGCAAGCGCTCGATCGCTACGCCAAAGAAGGTTTCGGCTTCATCATTGGCCACAGCGGAACCTTCCGCGACGATATGGTCAAGGCGGCGGTGCGCTACCCCCGCACCCGTTTTGCCATAGTGGCTAGCGACAGTGGCAACAACCGGAATTTCGGAGCCTTGGGCTATCGCAATGCTGAATTGGGCTATCTATTGGGGGCAACCTTGGCCTTGCAGCCCAAATTGCAACATATTGGCCTCATCACCAGCCTGCCCACCCCGCCCATTAAGCAATTCAACTTAGCCTTTCAAAATGCCCTGCGCCGCTTTGCCCCCGATCGCAAGCTTTCGATCGAATGGGTGGGGAGTTTTGATGATGAACCCAAGGCGATCGCCCTCACCCAAAAGCTGATCGGCGCGGGAATTGATGGGCTGGCCATGAATTGTTGGACGAATAATCCTGCCATTGTTAACGTAGCGGTCGATCGCCAATTGCCCATGGTGGTGTTGGGCCCCGATTCTCGCAAATTGGCCCCCAACTTAATTTTGGCCAGTGGCCTCATCCACGTGCCAGAGCTAATTTTGCATGGGGCCAGACTGGCCCAACGGGGACGTTGGGAAGGTCGCCAATACCTCTTTGGGCTATCAGAACGGGTGCTGGAATTTATTCCCACCACTGGTAACCTGAACCCTGAGAGTCAAAAGGAAATTGCGGATCTCCATGACCAAATTCGTAGCGGCCGCTTGGAGGTTTTAGAGGAGCGTTAAGCCATCAGGGTTTTGGGATTGGATCAAGTACTCTCAATCTCTCGTGGCAATTACCAGCGCACTTAAAACAGGTATTGATTTAGGTATTGGCTTTGGTATTGGCCGTGATTGAATTTGGGGTTTTGGTTGAATTTAGTTCAGTGGGGATCAATCCTCTCGGCAAATTCCTCTTAGACTGCAAGCTGAGCAGCCAGGGAGTTGAGGTATCGCAAGAAACAAGCTGAACAGTAGAAAAATAGATGTACAGCTTGATAGACCGAATCAACCGACCAATGGACGGGTTCATCGATCAACTTATCGATCAACTTATTGATCTCTTGGTTGATCCCTTGATTGAGGTGCAAGCTGATCAGCCAATGGACAAGCTGATGCGTTGGCTGATGTAAGGGTGAATTCATCAATTGGGCTGTGAGTCAATTGGCCAGTTGATTGATGGGTCGATTGACCGATTAATCCATGTGCCGGCTGATGTGCTGGCTGATGTATGGTTGGGCTATGGGTTTAACAGCAACAGTTGCTCGCCAAATGATGCCGACGGTTAAGGTGCAGGGGAAAGTGCTGAACAATCGTCAACCCTCTGCTGCCAGCGAGGCGTTATGGATTAGCCACGAATGAGGCTCAAACAACGGTTTCAGCAATTGGTGAACTATCGCCGCTGGTGGCCCATGTCCCTGGCGCTGCAAATCCGTTTGGGGCTGACTTTGATGGTTTCCCTGGGAACGCTGGCCACTGGGGCCCTGTTGGCCTACAACAGCACTCAGGTGCAACTGAAAACGCTGCATCAGTTGCAGGCGGCCCAATCGCGGGCGGTTGCTGAACGCATGAGCACCTATCTCGAAGATTTCCAGCGCAAATTGGGCTATTTGTCGCGGGTGACGGGGTTGTCGGAGTTGCCGGTGCCGGTGCAGCGATCGCTCCTGGAGGCGTTGATTCGCCACGATTCGGCCTATGAAATGGTGGCGATTTTGGATCGATCGGGACAGCCCGTCACTTTTGTGGCCACAGATCCCCTCTTTCGTCCCCAAAACCAAAACCACACTGTGGCCTTCTCGCGGGCCTACCGCTGGGCCGAAGACTATGTGGGTTGGGTGGAGTCAGAGCAGCTCCACGATCGGCGGGTGCGCTGGATCATGATGAGCGTGCCCATTCGCGATCGCTCGGAGCAAATTTCGGGGGTACTGCTGGCCCGGGTGAATTTAGATTTCCTGGATTCTGTGCTCAGCGAGGCCTGGAGTGAGGAGGCGGGCTATACCTATTTGCTCGATCGGCGCAATGTGGTGCTAACGGTCAGCGATGCTGATCCCACCACCTTCGCTCCCATTAATTTAGAGCTAGAGGGGCAACACCTAGCGGAACATTTGGATCAGGCGATCGCGGGGGAGGTGACCCAATATCAAGGCTTAAAACAGGCGCAGGTGATTGGAACCGTTGCGCCCATCCCCTCCAGCAACTCCAGCGGCTGGCGAGTGGTGACGGAGTTGCCCTTGGCCGATGCCTATGCGCCGCTGCGTGACCTGATTTTACAGATGACCCTTGGGGCGATCGCGGCGGGAGCGGCGGCCGGCTGGCTCAGTTGGCGCTTGGCCCACCGGGCGATCCATCCCTTGCAATTGCTGACCTATGAGGTGATTAAGCTCGATCGGGCTTCCTTTCTGCAACTCCATCAACACAGCCACATTGACCAGCTCGCGGCCACCCACGATCGCCATGAGCTGGGTATTTTGGCGCGGGCCTTCAAGGACATGGCCCACCGGCTGGGGGAATCTTTTGTGGCCTTGGGCAAGGCCAATGAAGAATTGGAACAGCGAGTTTTGGAACGGACGATCGAACTGCAACGGGCCTTGGATGATCTGCGCCATACCCAATTGCAACTGATCAAAACCGAAAAAATGTCCAGTGTGGGTCAATTGGTGGCCGGATTAGCCCACGAAATTAATAATCCCGTCAGCTTTATTTTTGGCAACCTTGCCCATGCTCGTTCCTATTTTGAAGATATTGTTGAACTACATCAAATTTGTATTCAAGAATTGGGCTATCAGTCCGATGAACCCATGGAACAAGCCCTGGCTAAACTGCCAGAGCGAATACGCGAGAAATGGGAAGAAATTGAATATGATTTTATTCTCCAAGACTATCCAAAATTGCTGCAATCCATGGAATATGGAGCAGTTCGCATTCGGGATCTGATTCGAAACTTGCGAGAATTTGCGCGCTTGGATGAGGCCGAAGTCAAAATTGTTGACCTCAATGCCAGTCTTGAAAGTACCCTGACGATCTTGCAAAATCGACTGGGGCCCATGCCAACTCGCTCTTGCATTACCTTGCATCGATCGCTTGGAGAATTGCCCACCGTCACTTGCTATGCGGGCCAGCTCAATCAGGTGTTTCTGCAAATTTTGAGCAATGCGATCGACGCGATGGATTTGTTGCCCAATGATGAACAGCCGCAATTGTGGATCACAACCGGTTGCCTCGATGAAGCGATTGTGATTTCGATTCGAGACAATGGCCCCGGTTTGGATGAATCCGCCGCCAACAAAATTTTTGATCCCTTTTTCACCACCAAGCCCGTGGGTCAAGGCACAGGATTGGGCCTATCGATTAGCTACCAAATTGTTGTGGAAACCCATGGCGGTTCCTTGGAAGCCAAGAACCATCACCAAGGGGGGGCGGAATTTACCATTACGTTACCGCTCGATCGGCTGACACAGTTGGCACGCCGCACCGTTCCCCATGAGGCGGATGCTGATCATGATCTAGCCATTGATCCCAGGGAAGGAATTGCCCAAGCTTCTGCGAATCGGGTCAATAGCAATACGATCACCACCAGTCCGGCGGCGACGGTGGGCATTCCGCTAATTTAGCGCCATGGTTCTCCAACTTCTTTGAAAACGATTCAGTGCAGTTGGTGACATAGGGCGGTTGAGCTGATTGATCTGCCTTATCCTTACATTCTTAGGACTACCGCGCGGGCAAGCACCAATAGTTGTGGAGACAAGGGGCTTAAGCCCCTTGTCTAAGTCGATCACTGGGGCGTACAGAGTAGCAATTTTGGTTTTTCAGACATCCTCTTAGGCGACGGACTGGAAGAAGTTGATCGTGGTGCGTAGAGCTTGGGCAAACCGATCAATTTCTTCGATCGTGTTGTAAAAATACAGGCTGGCGCGGGCGGTGGAAGCAATGTTCAGGGACTTGTGCAGGGGTTGGGTGCAGTGGTGACCCGATCGAATGGCGATTCCCTCTTGATCCAAAAATGAGGAGAGATCGTGGGCGTGAATCCCATCCACGGTGAAGGCCGCCAGAGCCGCCCGGCCGGACCCATCCGCCTGGGGACGGGGGCCATAGATGCGCACTTCGGGAATGGCCCTGAGGCGATCGAACAGGTGGCGGGTTAATTCCGCTTCGTAGTGATGAATGGCATCCATCCCGATCGCGCTTAGGTAATCGATCGCCGCGCCCAGGGCGATCGCTTCGCCAATGGCCGGTGTGCCTGCTTCCAGTTTGTGGGGCAAGTCCGCATAGGTCGATCGCTCCAAATCCACCTCGGCAATCATTTCCCCACCTCCCAAAAAGGGCGGCATCGATCGCAGCAATTCCAGCTTGCCGTAAAGGAAGCCAATGCCCGTTGGGGCGCACATTTTGTGGCCAGAAGCCACCAGCCAATCACAATCCAGCGCTTGCACATCCAGGGCCAAGTGGGGCGCACTTTGGCAAGCATCCAGCAAAACTTTGGCTCCCACCGATCGAGCGGCGGCCACCACCTCGGCCACGGGCAAAACACAGCCCAAGGTGTTGGACACATGCACCAGGGAGACCAGTTTGGTGCGATCGGAAATCAGCGATCGCAACTGCTCCAAATCCAAAGATTCCGTGGCATCCAAGCCCACGAATTTCAGCACTGCCCCCGTGCGTTGGGCCACCAATTGCCAGGGCACTAAGTTGCTGTGGTGTTCTGCCACGGACAGGATAATTTCATCGCCCGCTTGCAGTTGGCTCATGCCCCAACTGTAGGCCACCACGTTGATCGCTTCGCTGGCATTGCGTGTGAACACAATTTCCTGAAACGATCGGGCATTCACAAACTTAGCCACCTTTTCCCGCGCCGCTTCATAGGCATCCGTGGCCCGCATACTCAGGGTGTGAACCCCGCGATGCACATTGGCGTTGTCCCACTCGTAATAGTGCCGCAAGGCATCAATCACCTGTCGGGGCTTTTGGGAAGTCGCCGCATTGTCCAAATACACCAGCGGCTGATCATGCACCCGCTGATCCAGGATCGGGAAATCGGGGCGCACCTGTTGGGCGATCGAGCGGGGCAAGGTGAGGGTCATGGCACAGGGAACAGAACAAGAGGATGAAGTAGACCTAATGACCAACCGGGAGCAAGGGTGATTGGCTCGCGATCAACCGATATCAGTGGCGACTGGTGAATGGCGATTGGTGAATGGCGATTAATGAGGCTCTAGCTTGCGCTGCCTGGATTAATCCGTTGGGCAATTTGGCGAGCCAAGGTCGATCGCAATGAGGCGATCGGGAGGCGATCCAAAATTTCCCCCGCAAACCCATCCAATAGGAGTGATCGAGCCGTGGCCAAATCCAAGCCACGACTACGACAGTAAAACAGCTCCGTTTCCTCCAGTTGGCTAACCGTGGAACCGTGAGAACACTTCACATCATCCGCAATGATTTCCAGTTGCGGCTTGGTGTCCACCCGCGCCTTGGGCGACAGCAACAAATTGCGGTTGAGCTGGGCGGCGTTGGTTTGTTGCGCATCGTGATCCACAAAAACCCGTCCATTGAAGACCGTGTGGCCCCGATCGTCCGCAATGCACTTGTGCAACTGATCGGCGGTTCCGTGGGGATGGCTCAACACCAGGGAGCTATGGGTGTCCGTTAACTGCTCACCCGTGGCCACCGACAAACCGTTCAGGATGGTTTCAGTGCCGGGGCCCGTTTGGGCAATGTCGATCGAGTGACGGGCGATCGACGCACCCTGGCTGATGGTGGTTAGGGTGTAGTGACTGTTCCAGTCTTGGGAAATGGCGGTTTTGCCGATGTGGATCGCCTGTTCGCCTTCCCGTTGCAGCCGCACATGGTGCAGGGTGGCGCAATTTCCCAGCACCACTTCCATCACGCTGTTGGTGCAATAGCCGCCTTGCCCGATCGCCACATAGTCTTCAATCAGGGTGCAATGGCTGTCGCCGGCCTTGGCCAACACCAAGCAACGGGGCTGACTGATTGCCGGTTGATCCGCCGTGGCCACATGTAGCAGGTGAATAGGTTTGGCTACCTGCACGCGGCGTTCCAGCTCAATCACCACACCATCGTTCAGGCCGGCCGTATTCAGCACCGAGAAGGCATCCTGGCTGCCTTGTTGGCCCAGGTGGCTCGCCAGGCGCTCCCGATCGGTCACGGCCGCCAGCGAGCTGATCGTGACACCATCGGGCAACCCGACCAGATTCGACAGTTCCGGCACAAACCGACCGTTCACCACCACCACCCGCACCGATGCTTCGGGAATGGCAAATGCCGCGATCGCCTCCGGTTGAAGGGTGGTCAGCTCCGGGGCCCGCAACGCGATCGCCAACATGGGCGACAGATCCGTAAACCGCCAATCCTCATCTCGCGTCGAAGGCAACGCCATTTCCTGCGCCACGGCCTGGGCCTGCGATCGCAGCCGCTGCACCAATTCCCAATCGGTTGCCGGAGTGGCCGCCGTCACCGTGGCCAGCAAGCCTGCGTAATAGGTTGATCGCTGGGCTGCCTTGCTCGGTGCTCGATCGCCCGGCGTTGAGTTCGCCGTCAGTGCGTCCAAATCTGCCTTGTTCAAGTCCGTTAAACCACTCAAATCCACGCCCATCGTTACACCCCCACCGGCTGCAACTCGTCTACCCAGTCGTAGCCTTTGGCTTCCAATTCCAGCGCCAATTCCTTATCGCCCGTCATCACGATTTTGCCGTCGTACATGACATGGACATAATCCGGCACAATGTAATCCAGCAGCCGTTGGTAGTGGGTGATCACCAGCATCGCATTCTTTTCGTTTGCCAGTTGATTCACCCCCTCAGCCACAATCCGCAGAGCATCAATATCCAAGCCGGAATCCGTTTCATCCAGCACGGCCAAGGTGGGTTCGAGCAGCGCCATTTGCAGGATTTCGTTGCGCTTTTTCTCACCACCTGAAAAGCCTTGATTCACGCTGCGATCGAGGAAGGACGCATCCATTTGCACCACTTGCAGGCGATCGCGCACCACATCCTCAAAATCAAAGGGATCCACTTCCTCCAATCCCTGGTGTTTACGGCGGGCATTGTAGGACGCGCGCAGAAAATCCAGGTTGGAAACCCCGGGAATTTCTACCGGGTATTGGAAGGCCAAGAACACCCCCGATCGGGCCCGTTCTTCCGCTTCTAATTCCAAGAGGTTTTGTCCTTCAAAGACCACCTCGCCACCGGTCACCTCGTAGGCCGGATGTCCTGCCAGAATTTTGGAAAATGTACTTTTTCCAGAGCCATTGCGACCCATAATCGCGTGAATTTCGCCGGCCTTAATTTCCAGGTTCAGGCCCTTCAAAATCGGCGTGTCATTCACATTGGCGGTGAGGTTTTTGACCGAAAGGACGGTCGGTGCATTATCAACAATCATCGTGGCCCTTCAACCCTCAAAAACAGGCTTCCAATTCAATAAACAAGCTCAACAGACAAGCTCAACAGACAGGTTCAACAAACAGGTTCAACAAACAAGGGACTTAGAGCCTGTCGTCATTTCCCTCGCCGTAGGGGTTGGGTCTCCCAACCCTAACCCGGGCGATCGCTCTAACCTTGTTCACCCCTGGGAACACCCAAGAATCACGGGAACTGGGCGGGGAGACCCTGCCCCTACGACTGCTCGGTTGGGAGAACGAGGTCATCAGGGTTTCAGGCGATTTGACGACACACCTTAAGCCCCTTGTTTCCAATCCCGATCGACCCAGTGCCGTTAGCCCACCGAGCCTTCCAACTTCAGGCTAAGGAGTTTGTCGGCTTCCACCGCAAATTCCATGGGCAACTGGTTAAACACATCCTTACAGAAGCCCGAAATCATCATTGAAACGGCATCTTCGGCAGAAATACCCCGTTGCGCCAAATAGAACAATTGGTCTTCGCCAATCTTGGACGTGGTGGCTTCGTGCTCCACCCTGGCCAACTCGTTCTGCACCTGGATGTAGGGATAGGTGTTGGCTTGGGCATTGCTGCCAATCAACATCGAATCACATTGGGAATAGTTGCGCGCCCCATCGGCATTGGGCCCCACTTTCACCAGGCCGCGGTAGCTGTTTTTGGACTTGCCTGCCGAAATGCCCTTCGAGACGATCGTGCTGCGGGTGTTTTTGCCGATATGCACCATCTTCGTGCCGGTGTCGGCCTGTTGACAGTTATTGGTGAGGGCAACGGAATAGAACTCCCCGATCGAGTTATCACCCACCAGCACACAACTGGGATATTTCCAAGTGATGGCTGATCCCGTTTCCACCTGTGTCCAAGAAATTTTGGAATTCCTGCCTTTGCAGAGGCCGCGCTTGGTCACGAAGTTATAAATTCCGCCCTTCCCGTTCGCATCCCCGGCATACCAGTTTTGCACCGTGGAATATTTGATGCTGGCATTGTCCAGGGCCACCAATTCCACCACCGCCGCATGGAGTTGGTTGCTGTCATACATAGGAGCCGTGCAACCTTCCAAATAGCTGACGGAGCTGCCTTCTTCAGCCACAATCAACGTCCGCTCAAACTGACCGGAATCCCCGTTGTTGATGCGGAAGTAGGTGGACAATTCCATGGGGCATTCAACGCCCTTGGGAATGTAGACAAAGGAGCCATCGCTAAACACAGCGGAGTTGAGGGCTGCAAAGTAGTTGTCCGCGATCGGGACAACGCTGCCCAAATATTTTTTAACCAGCTCCGGATGCTCCTTGAGGGCCTCAGAAATGGGGCAGAAAATTACCCCATGTTCTGCGAGCTTTTCGCGGAAAGTGGTGGCCACGGAAACGCTGTCAAAGATGGCATCCACCGCCACATTAGCCAGCCGCTTTTGCTCCGAAAGGGGAATTCCCAACTTCTCGAAGGTTTCGAGCAGGGTCGGATCAACTTCATCTAGGCTCTGCTTCTTCTGCGTTTGCTTCGGAGCGGAGTAGTAAATGATGTCTTGATAGTTGATCGAGGGATAGTTCACATCGGGCCAGGTCGGCTCCGTCATCTTCAGCCACTGGCGGTAGGCCCGCAGCCGAAATTCCAGCATGAACTCTGGCTCGTTTTTCTTGGCCGAAATGGCGTAGATTGTCTCTTCACTCAGACCCCGAGGCAGGGTATCTGACTCGATGTCGGTGACGAAGCCGTACTTATAGGGTTGGTTAACGAGGGTGCTGACGGATGCGCTCATGGCTCGTGGGGACTGGCGTTCTTCTCGGAGGGGGCGGGGGCCATCGGCGGAATGGACGATCGCACCTTTGGCTACCGGGGCGATCGAACGGATTGTAACCACTCACCGCGCGGAAAATCGCGGGAGTTGGCAGCGCTAGCGCATGTTTAGGATTTCGTCGAGGCCGATTTCCTGCTGCTCGCCCCGGAAATCATTGTCAGGGGTTAGAAACAACATGCAGTGACATTCATAGCGCTCGCGCATGGGCACACAAGGACAGTTCCAATAGGCAGCGGCCACTTCGGCTTCCTTGTCTTCGTAGTGCCGACAGGGGCAAAGGGGCGAGCCGAGTTCGTCCTTGTGGCGGGCGAGACCTTCGATCACGACAGCGGTCACGCCCGGATCAGCGCAAAAGTAAGTGCCGGTACGTTTGGCGTAGCTTTCAGCGAACTTCCGAACTGCATCAAGGCTCTTTTCGCTGGCGTGGGTCGTTGCATTGTCCATGTCGGCGGGTCTCTAGAAATTAACGGTGGGGTTTGTATAATGACCTTGATTGCTAAAACAACTTGATTGTTGCGTAATCGTCTTTAGCGTACTTTAGCAACGCAAAAGTTGTCAAAGCCTGAGCGATCGAGGCCAGAATATAACAATAGGCTGTTTTCTTAACCGGTTGTTTTGAACGGGCCGATTCACGGTCGATCGACTGGCTGCCGCTGCCGAATGCTGCCCAATCCACGATCCACGGTCTGAGCGAATGAGTGCTCTTCAGCAAGCGTCCACGAAGCATGACATTTTGAAATACCTCCTCCAGCAGGGAGAAGCCACGGCCCAACGGCTGGCGGAGGCGCTGGGCATCAGTCCACAGGCCACCCGTCGCCACCTGAAGGATCTCGAAAGCGAGGGGCTGATTTTGCACGAGGCAGCCAGGGGCGGCACGGGTCGTCCCCAGCACCTTTATCGGTTGAGTCCGGCGGGGCGATCGCAATTTCCCGACAACTACGATGAATTTGCCGTGGATTTGCTCCACACCCTGACCGAAACGATCGGGAATGACCAAGTGCAGTCCCTGCTGCGGCAACAGTGGGTGCGCAAGGCCTTGGACTACCGCCGACATCTGGGCGCGGGAAATTTGCGCGATCGGGTGGCTCGGTTGGTGGACTTGCGCCGCGCCGAGGGCTACATGGCCGAGTGGGAAGCGATCGAGCCGGAAGCCGACGGCCACCCACGCTACTTGCTGGTGGAACACAACTGCGCCATTTCCACCGTGGCCGAGTCCTATCCCGGTGTTTGTGCCCATGAGTTGGAAATGTTCGCGATCGCCCTCCAGGGTTGCAAGGTGGAGCGCACCCACTGGATTGTGGGCGGCGAGCACCGTTGTGGCTACTCCATCCAAGAGTCGGAAACCACCCCCACCCCCGCAACCCGCGCCAACTAGACTCGCTCCACCCGGCCCCACAACCAGAGGGGCGCGATCAAGAAGAGGCGCAATAAGGAAGGGCGCGATAAAGAGAGGTGCGATCAAGGTGCAAGCGATCAGGTCAGAAATCGGGCTAAGGTTAACTAGCGGGGGGTTGCCGATTGCAGCGCGCCTGTTCAACTCCGCCTGTTAATCCCACCCATTCCAGCCCGCCCATTACATCTCGGGTGCTGTCTCCCCAATCTGGGTGAACTGTGCCGAGCGATCGCGATGGAAACCATCCGCCTCGATGCCTATGCCGCTGAACAATCCTATGAATCCTCAGGGTTTGGAGTTTTTGACCCCCGAAGAGTCTGCAAAGGTCGATGCGGCTCTGTTGTCTCAGCCCGAAAAGTTTTTAACGCGGTTGACCCTCTCGTCTTTGAAACTGCTGCGCTACATTGCCGAGGACGAGGGCGTGGCGATCGAAGCGTTAACCCATGATCAGGTGATTGCTTGGTTTGAGCGCGACGCAAAGCGTAAGCGTGAGCAGGGAATTGATGCAACAGTGCTGAAGTGGGATGTTTAGATCGGTTTACAGACCTGTTCTGGCGGGTCTGTTTTTGATAGATTTTGGGTCTAATTTCCTTTTGAATTGCCTTTCAATTTCCCTTTTAGCTTCAACTTCACGTTCAATTTAAGTTCAATTTCACGTTCAATTCCCACTCTAATCCCAACTCTAATTCCCGATTTACAACAACACCATGCTTGACTGGCTCCACACCCTTCTGGGTCACGATCATCACGCCCTGTCCCAATCGATCCAAGCAAGTTGGCAGTTTGGGTTTTCTGCCTTGCAAACCAGCCCTGCCAGTGAATTTTTGCGGGGCTATTGTGTCCAAATCTGTGCCTTTTTGGTTCCGGCCAATTTGTTGGCGACGATTCAAGCGTTGGTGATGATGGTGATCGATCGCCCTCTGCGCGATCGATTGGTAATTGGTTTGGTTGGCAGTCTTTACGCCACCTTGATGGTGTTGCATGTGGCAACCTGGTTTGCGGTGGGCGTGGTGATGGCTCCGACCTATGTATTGCTGTCGTTGGCGGTGGTTTGTTTGGTGATGAATGGAGCAATCATTGGAAAAGCAGTTCGATCGAGATCCAACTTGAGCACCTCCGTCGCCGCTTCGGCCCCAGCTCTCTAGAACTGCACCATTAAAACTGCTAGGACTGCACCAATCAAACTGCACCAATCGATACCCATCGATAAAGGCCAGATAGAGATGCCTTTTGCATAGGCACAAGTTCAAACCGATCACCATCCTTAAAGGATCAACCCAAAAAAACTCCAAAGGTCAACCCAAAAAACAGACAAGGGGCTTAAGCCCCTTGCCCCCATCATCTTGTCAGCCCACAATCTTGCTGTGGAAGAATCAGGGCTGTCATCAATTGAATGAACCTGAATGAACCCAGATCAGCTTGACCTAGATCAAACCTAGATCAGCTTGATGGCCCGCAGGGTGAACATCATGCCCGCTGCCACGCCCAACATGCCGCCAAAGAAGATGAAATAAGTAATTGCGCCAGACATGGGCCAAGCCTCCCAATGGATTCTGAAAAATGGGTTAGTCCCTAACCATTGAACCATCCCGCGCTAAAATACGGCCCGCTCTGGTTTTTTGCCGTTCGTTCACTGTTGCTGGCGCAATTGCGCTTTGGGTTATGGCCGCTACGATTCGCGTAAATTTACCCCAAAATGCCTACGACATCGCGATCGGGGCGGGCTTGCTCGATCATGTGGGCGATTGGATGCGCGAGCGAGCGACCCAAACCAATCCCAAGGTTTTGCTGGTCTCAAACCCGCAAATCTTCAAGCGCTATGGCGATCGGGTGATCGCGTCTCTGCGGGCCGCGGGCTACCAAGTCCAAAGCTGCATTTTGCCCGCTGGTGAGCGCTACAAAACCCCCAGCTCTCTCCAAAAAATTTACGATGCGGCGCTCGATTTCCGTTTGGAGCGATCGAGCGTCATGTTGGCGCTGGGCGGCGGAGTGATTGGCGACATGACCGGGTTTGCGGCCGCCACTTGGTTACGGGGCATCGCCTTTGTTCAAGTGCCCACCTCGCTGTTGGCCATGGTGGATGCCGCGATAGGGGGCAAAACCGGCATTAACCATCCCCGAGGCAAAAACCTGATTGGGGCGTTTCACCAACCGAGGCTGGTGTTGATTGATCCCGAGGTGTTGGCCACCCTGCCGGTGCGGGAATTGCGGGCGGGCATGGCGGAGGTGATTAAATACGGCATTATCTGGGATCCAGATCTGTTCGATCGGCTGGAAGCGGCCCCACGCCTCGATCGATTTGCCGCCATTCAACCCCTGTTGGGCGAAATTTTGCAGCGATCCTGTCAAGCCAAGGCCGATGTGGTGGCCCAAGACGAAAAAGAAGGGGGCCTGCGGGCCATCCTCAACTATGGCCACACGATCGGCCATGCGATCGAGTCCTTGACCAACTACCGCTTGGTGAACCACGGGGAAGCCGTGGCGATCGGGATGGTGGCGGCGGCTGAGTTGGCGGCCAAAATGGGCCTGTGGGATGGGGGCAACTGTGCCCGACAACTGGCGGTGATTCAAAAAACGGCCCTGCCCGATCGCGTGCCGGCCAGCCTAGATCCGGGAGCAATCGCTGACTCCTTGCTGTTAGATAAAAAAGTCAAAGACGGCAAAGTTCGCTTCATCTTGCCCACTCGGATCGGAGCCGTTGAAATGGTTGATCAAGTTCCCGCTGATGTGTTGTACCCAGTGCTGCGAGCCTTACAGGGTTAACAGCGGGGCCCCTGAGCACCGGTCTCTGGCTGGATGCTGGCTTTTCCCGGGTTCGGTCAGTGTTCGGCCAAATGTAGTAGACTCTGCCTGACGCGGGTTCTCGTTGCATTCTGAAACGTTGGTAGCCCCATGTTCCCGTATTTGTTTCATTTCATTGCGTTTCTGGCGGCGGCGGCCATTGTGATGTGGACAACGCCGATCGTCCGGGCTGCGGGCCTCAAAACTGGGCGCTTTGATCTCCCCAACGAGCGTAAAATGCACGATCGCCCCATGGTTCGACTGGGGGGAATTTCGATCTTTTGCGGCGCGATCGCAGCTCTCGGTCTGGTGTGGTGGCTGGGCGGCTTTGAAACCGCCAGTTCCCACAAAATCAATGAAATTATTGGTGTTTTAGGGGGCGGGATCGCCTTTTTTGCGATCGGGCTTGCGGATGACCTCTATGGCCTTTCTCCCTTCACGCGCCTGGCCATCCAAACCGCCGTCGCCACCGTCTGTTGGCATGTGGGCGTTAGCATCGACTTCCTCACAATTCCCGGCTTGGGCCTGGTGCAATTGGGCTGGCTGAGCTTGCCCATCACCGTCCTCTGGTTAGTGGGCATGGTGAACGCCATCAACTGGATTGACGGTCTGGATGGTTTGGCGGCCGGCGTTTCCGGCATTTCCGCCACCGTCATGATGTTTGTGGCTCTGTTTATGAACCAGCCGGCCGTGGGCCTGATTGCCGCGGCCTTGGCGGGTGCGGCCCTCGGATTTTTGCGCTACAACTTCAACCCTGCCCAAATCTTTATGGGAGACGGGGGAGCCTATTTTATGGGCTTTGTGCTGGCGGGGGTAGGGGCGATCGGCCTGGTGAAGGTGACCGCCGTAACTTCTGTGCTGCTGCCTTACCTGATTCTGGCGGTTCCGTTGCTGGATATGTCGGCGGTCATTCTCGATCGCCTGCGCAACGGTAAGCTGCCTTGGATTGCCGACAAGCGACACTTACACCACCGCCTTTTGGATGCCGGCCTGTCCCATCGGGCGGCCGTTTTGTTTATTTATGCCCTGACCCTGTGGGTGGGAACCCTGGCTCTGGCTTTTTCCGGAATGCCCAGCGGTCTTGGCTATGCCCTCGCGGCCACCGCCGTCTTGAGCTACATGGGCTGGCAAGTTTGGCGACAGGCCAAAAACCCCTCCTAGGACTGACCGGATGGATCCGATCGCCCTACTGATCGGCCTGGGGCTGGGCGGAGCGATCGGCTGGTGGGGGCGTGCTGCTTGGCGATCGCCCAAACCCGATTCATCGCCCTCCTTGGATCAGCTTCAGCATTACCTGTGGCAGTGGCACGATCGCCACGCTCAATCCTTAGATCTGTCACTCGATCGACAGACAACCCTAGAACAGCACTTGCAAGCCTTGGGTGATCGGTTAGGGGCGATCGAGCAACAGCTCAACACCTTGCCCGCCGTCTCGATCGACCCCGAACCCGCCCCCCTAGCCTCAGAGGTCGGGTTCGATTACCTGCCCCTCAACGACTTACTCGGCAATGGACAATGGCAAGCCGCCGACACCGCCACCCGAGACTATTTGCTAGCGGCCTTGGGCAAATCAACCCGGGATTCCCTCACCCCCGACGATCTCCAGCACCTGCCGCTCACGGACTTAGCCACCATCAACCAGCTTTGGGCCTATTGGAGCGGTGGTCGGTTTGGTTGGACAGCTCAACAGGCCGCCTGGCAAGCGGCCCAAGGCGACTATGGGCAATTTTGCGATCGGGTTGGTTGGCGCAAAGGCGAATCCTGGTGCTACGCTGACGAACTTTCCTTCCGCGACAATGCACCCATCGGCCATTTGCCCACCATTGTTTGGACAAAACGCGCCTGCTATGGCCTAGGAGCCGTTCCCGTGTCGAGCCTGTTGGCCGCCCTGCTCGATCGCCTGGCTCAGGCCGATCGCTGAAGCCCGTCTGGGCCACGGCGAATTCCCCAAAAGCGAAGGACTACGAGCAATTCACCCATCAACCAACCCATAAACCAACCTATCAACCAGCTCATCAACACCATCTAAAATTTGATTGGAATCCCCAGAAAAAACGGTAGATAACCAGTATTACTCAGGATTTTTGTATATAAATTTCCGTAGTAAAACTATTGATTATCAAAACTTATCCATGACTTATTCATGGGAAAAATTCAAAAAAATATCAACCTCCTCACGGCGCACTCAATTACTCCTCCAGGGGCCGATCGGGGCCTAAATTTTCTAAGTCAGCTTCCCAATCAGCTCAAGAATTGCGATCGCGCATTGCTATTCCCAACTATCAATGCTGCTTTAGCAAATCTATAAAAATCACTAATTAAGAAACGAATAGCCATTAGGAGCCAAATCATGCTTACTTTGCTCTCATCAACCGGGGCAATCGATCGTTAAAAATCTTGCAGAAAAAATATTCACCCCAAGCTAATTTTTCAACGATCACGAGTGATTCCTTTGTCGTAGATTAAAAAAGCGATCCGTGGGCAGGCCCACTCCCTTCCCACCCTTAGCTCCCAGTTGGAGTGATTGTTCTTAAACTTCGCAACCAAATCCATGTTCTTACAGGAAACCCTGGCGGCTTTCATCACACGGATGGATGGCATCGCTCCAAGTAATTTTGTTCCCCTGTTTGCGCCCCTGCTGGCCACCGCCGAAGCCGAAAACGCCCCGATCGTTTTGGCTGGCGTGCTTTTATCTCTGGTGATCATTTATTTGTCCAGCAAACTTGGCTCAGAACTGGCCAAGCGGCTAGACTTTCCCCCCGTTTTGGGCGAATTAGTTGCCGGGGTGATCGTTGGGGTGTCGGCACTGCACCTGATCGTGTTCCCAGAAGGGGGCTTGACGGCCAATGACTCGATCGTGATGCAGGCCCTCAGCCTGATTAACACCCTCACGCCCGAAGCCGTCACGGATATCTTTAGCTCCCAAAGCGAAGTCATTTCCGTGCTGGCGGAACTGGGCGTGATTGTGTTGCTGTTTGAAATCGGCTTGGAGTCCGACCTGCGGCAGCTCAAAGAAGTGGGCATTCAGGCCACCGTTGTGGCCTGTGTGGGAGTCGCGGTTCCCTTTGTTGCGGGCACTGCGGGGCTGATGACCATTTTTGGTGTGCCCGCCATTCCTGCCATCTTTGCGGGCGCGGCCCTGACCGCCACCAGCATCGGGATTACCTCCAAAGTCCTGTCGGAGTTGAACCAACTCAAGTCCAAGGAAGGACAAATCATCGTCGGCGCGGCGGTGATTGATGATGTGCTGGGGATTGTGGTGTTGGCCGTGGTGGCCAGCCTGGCCAAGACCGGCGAAATTGACACCGGCAACGTGATCTATTTGATTGTTAGCTCCACGGTGTTTCTGTTTGGCTCCATTTTGCTGGGCGGTGTATTCAACAAGTTTTTTGTGAAGACCGTCGAAGCGCTGAAAACACGCGGCAACATTGTGATTCCGGCCTTTATTTTTGCCTTCTTCATGGCATTTTTAGGCAACGCAATTCATTTGGAAGCCATCTTGGGGGCCTTTGCGGCCGGGTTGGTGTTGGATGAAAGCGATGCCCGCAATGAGCTGGATGAGTTGGTGAAGCCGATCGCGGATTTGCTGGTGCCCATTTTCTTTGTGACGGTTGGGGCCCGCGCCGATTTGAGTGTGCTGAATCCGGCAGTTCCCGAAAACCGGGCCGGCCTGCTGATTGCCGTGTTCTTGGTGGCCGTGGCAATCGTGGGCAAGTTGGTGACCGGCTGGGCCGTGTTTGGGCAACCGGGCATTAACCGCTTGGCGATCGGGGTGGGTATGATTCCCCGGGGCGAAGTGGGTCTGGTGTTTGCGGGCATCGGTTCCGCCAGCGGTGTGCTGAGCAAGCCCCTGGAAGTGTCGATCATCATCATGGTGATCTTGACCACCTTCCTGGCTCCGCCGTTCTTGCGGGTGGCCTTTGGGCAGCAGGAATCGAGCACCAGCGAATCAACCCCCTAGGGATTTGTTCAGCGATTCGTCCAGTTCTCGAAATTCTCTAGGCAACAATTGCCCCTGATTGCAACAAGGATCAGACCACCGACCAGACCACGGATCACACCGCTGATCCCGATCGATTGCAATTGATTGCTCATCATCAAACTGGATCACCGTCGGGGGCCTTGGCTCCCGATTTTTTTTGCTTGGTCTTGGCTTTTTGGTTGGCTTTTTGGGCCGATGATTAGGGCGATCGGGAACTGAGGAACCCCTCACTTTTCCCAAAATCTGGTAGATTCAGGCAGTCGAACAATGAGTCCTAAGCCGTTATGACCTATTGCCTTGGCATTGTTACCCAGGAAGGATTGGTGATGGCCGCCGATTCGCGCACCAATGCCGGTGTTGATAATGTTTCCACTTATAAAAAGTTATTTGACTTTTCCTTACCGGGCGATCGAGTCGTTGTTGTTTGCACCTCCGGGAATTTATCTCTCACCCAATCTGTTATTAGCCATCTTGAACAGGATTTAAAAAATCAAGCCAGCATCACGCTCCACTCCCTCGCTAGCATGTATGACCTGGCCCATTATGTGGGTCAAACCCTCCGAAAAATTCACCAAGAACATGCCGAGTGGCTCCGCAAAGACAATGTGGATTTTTCGGGAAACCTGCTCTTGGGGGGGCAAATTCGTGATGAAAACCCCCAGCTATTTTTGATTTATAACCAAGGCAATTTTATCCATGCCACGGTGGAAACCCCATTTCTGCAAATTGGAGAAACCAAGTATGGAAAGCCCATCCTCGATCGCACCGTTAGCTTCAACACACCCCTCAACTCAGCAGCAAAGTGTGCGTTGCTGTCCCTAGACTCCACCATGAAGTCCAATATTTCCGTTGGCCCCCCGATCAACATGGTGATGTATCGCAAAGACTCCTTTGAAATTCGCCATCGGCTGCGGCTACCGGCGGGCGATCCTTACCTAGCCAAAGTAGGTCAAGAATGGGCTGCTTCTTTGCGCAAGGCCTTTGATCAAATGCCCGATTTGGAGTGGGAATATACCAACTAATCCAACTCATTACAACTCATTCTCATCACAACTCATTGAAGACAAGGGGCTTCAAGCCCCTTGCTCCCAAGACTGCTGACCCTTCATTTAAGGATCAACTCTTCTAAGAATCAGCCCTTTTAAGAATCAACCCTTTTAAGAGCTGATTTATAAAGACAATATTAATCAGCCATCCCCGCTAATCGTTTCACCATCAAATGCATTAAGCAGCCGTAGATCATCCCTTCGCTCGTCTCCGA
>NZ_JACJSP010000030.1 GCF_014698235.1 Limnothrix sp. FACHB-406
TTGCGAATTTGTCCGTCTTTTTTGAAGCTTTTCTTGGCTTCTCGAACGGCAGTGCAAGCATCTTTGACCGCAATCTTTTTGATCTGATAGGGAACTGACTTAGCCCACTCCGGTAGCGCACCCAAGATGATGGGCGCAACTGCCATCCAATTGGCTTTGGTTCCCGGTTCCTGAAGATGTTTGATTGTGGTGTTGTAGACGTATCTCGAAACACCAAACCATTGCTTCAGGAGCGCTTTTTGATCAGGGGTTAGGAAGACTCGGATCTTCCTGGATCGCCTTCCGGTAGCTTCTGAGTCCGGGCATTCGACGAGAGAAGAGGTGAAGGATGGCGAGCAGATCCGCTGTGAGTTCGGATTCTGAGCAGTGAACAGATTGGTCGAGAACCATGAGTTCGCCACCGTTTTGTTGAACCATGAACTCGAACAGCTCGAATCCGAATCGGCAGAGTCGATCGCGGCAGGCAACCACAATTTGGAGCTGATCGCCGCGCATGAGTCTGACCAGTAGGGATTGCAATCCTTTCCGCTTGAAGTTGAGACCTGATCCGATGTCTTGGATGATTTCGGCATCGGGGTAGCGATCGCGCATGAACTGGACTTGTCTTGCGAGATCGTCTCGTTGCTTGGCTGAACTGACGCGGCAGTAGCAAACGACAGTAGATCGAGTTGCCTTGCGTCCATATGACTCGACGTTATAAAGCCGCTGGCCCGCCTCGTTTCGGATGGTCTCGATCTTCCCTTCATCTGCGTACTTTCTTAGCGTATTTGGATGCAATCCCAGAAATTCGACCGCTTTTCTAAGAGGGATGTATGCCATAGCTAAATATTGGCATACGTTAGCGAATGTTAGTAAATTAATTACTGTTGATCAACCCCTTTTTGATTGCCTTTGAATCGGCTGTTATTGAGCGGTTTGTTTCCCCAAGCTGGTCTCCTCAAGCTGGTCTCCCCAAGATTGAGGCTGGCTACTGGGTTGGGTTATTCGGCTTAAAGTCAGAATCCAGGAACAAGCGCGGCGTGAGATCCAGCAGGGGCGGCGGTTCCGGCGTGGGCTTGGGCGGTTCGCTGGCAGTTCCGGTCAGCTCGCGTGCCAGTCGGGTTGCTTCCGCGATCGCCGTTTGGGGCCCGATCGGGGAAATGGGCATGTTGGAATCCTGTTTCCAGGTGGTTTCCATTTCAAAGGTTAGGCGCTGCCCCGCGATCGTCCGCTGTTGAAGTTGGGTGGCCAGTTGCCTCACGCCGCCTGCTTGCTCGATCGCGCTGGCCAGTCGGGGCGAAATTTCAGCCGCACTGTTCAGCAAAATCAAGAAATTGGGCGCAACCTGGGCATTCGGCATCAAAAACAGATAGGTTGGCTCGCTCAGGGCCCGGCTGCGCCCTCCTTCCGAAAAGTTTTGGACTCCATGGCCGATGATGCGGGCCACGTCCAAATCGGGATAGGCATTCAGCAAGGCCCCAATTAAGCGCCCACCGGCCACAATTTGCTCACGGCTGGGGCGTTCGCTGTCTGGGTCGTAGTGAAACTCAATCCCGATCGATCGCATATTGATCCAATTCACCGGGCGGTTGGTTTGCGGATCGGGATAGGCTGCTTGCTTCAGGATGTGAAAGGCCGTTTTGCTGGGTGGCACAGTCATTAAAATGTCGCCGCGCATCCCCACAATAAAATGGGCGCTGACTTCGGCCGGGTCGTTTTGCCACGATCGCGCCACTTGGGCGATCGAGAGCCGTCGCCCACTCAGGGCCGTGTGGTGAATCACGATCGTATCCACCGGGCGATCGGTCGGGCGATCTTCATAGTCCCGTCGCGACAGGGATCCCGTGGCTAAATAATTAGAAATTGCAAACCCGGGCAACCCAATTTGCTGAGTTGGATCAGCGGTCTTGGCGTATTTCAGGGCTGCTTCGGCCCGGCCATCGGGCGGCAAAACTCCATCGGAAGCAGATGCACCCACCGCAATCAAGAGTGCCGCCGCTAACACCAGCAAACAGTAACGCAGTACCTTGCGCGGATTCGACAGCATAATCACGGGATCTCTAGCGATCGCTGATGTGGAAACAAAATTGGGGTTGGTGGCGGAGCGATCGAGCAAGCTGCCCAAAATCAGCCAAAAGGGTCAAATTTCAAGCAGCAGCCTGGAAGTTTGGCGCAATCTTAGCATCTTGCTTTTGCGAGAGACTGTGGCCAGGCGATCGAAACTGATATCGAGAGCCACTACCGCAGTAAATACCAAAAACTCATACCGCAAAAATAAACCCAGGATACAAACCCAAGATATTGAAGGAAATTTAAGGCCGGAGGGGGGCAAGATCGGCAACTCAGGGCTGAAATGGCAAAAACCGCAGCGGCTTGTGGAAACCGTGCGGTTTTTGATTACTGAATCAAACCCAATCAAGGGTTTACGGATGCTTGCCGTTGACTGTCGATGATGATCGCCCGAGGGGCTAGGTCATGACATCGGTGATGCGTCGGCGGTCTTGAACCAAGAATCTTGCCGAGGGAACCAGGCTGAGACTCGATCGAGCCAATTACAGCAGGCCCAGTTGCGACAGGATGCCTTGGCCGGTGATGAATTCCGTAGCGATACCGATCACGAAGCCCAGCATTGCCAGACGACCGTTCCAGGTTTCGGCGAAGGCAGTGAAGCCGTATTTAGCCTTTTGCTCAGTCATGGTTGAAGACCTCCAAAAAGGGGTTTCGAGCGAATAGATAGAAGTCGAGTTGGGTGAGCGTCCTGGTGTCAAGTTGCTCTATAGAAAATTTAACGCAATTTTTTGTTTACTGCAACGTTTCGTTACGAATCCATGAGTAAAAACTCTTACTGCTGCCCCTGCTGCCCCGCTGGCCTGCCGTAATTTCCCCCCAAATCGCCCTGGACTCATGGAGCCTCAACGTTTGCCCAATCCTTTGTGGGACAATGGTTCGCGGGAATTCATTCCCAAAGATTTGCCCGGAAAGTAGCCCCTTGGGGGCTAGATTTCGCTGCTGTTGAGTTGGGTGGGGATTGTGGCTGTGGATGGGGAAATTTCGGCAAAGTCGTTGACCTTGGAAGAGGCGATCGCCAATTTGCGTAGTGAAGATGCCAGCTTGCGCTACTACGCGGCTTGGTGGGTGGGGCGGTTTCGGGTTTCGCAGCCGGATGTGATTGAGGCGCTGATTGAAGCCTTGGATTACGAGGGCGATCGCACCGAGGCGGGAGGCTTGCCGCTTCAGCGCAACGCGGCGCGGGCTTTGGGGAAATTGGCCGATCGCTCGGCGGTTCCGGCCCTGATTCGATCGCTCACTTCGCCCGATTATTACGTGCGGGAGGCGGCGGCCCAATCCCTTGGGCAGTTAGCGGACGATCGCGCTGTTCCCGGTTTGTTGGCCCTGTTGGATGGCGGCGTGGCGGCGGCCGTGGTTGCGCCGGGTCAGCCCCACTTGGTGCAGCCCTACGATGCGGTGC
This sequence comes from Limnothrix sp. FACHB-406, assembly GCF_014698235.1. NCBI lineage: Bacteria > Bacillati > Cyanobacteriota > Cyanophyceae > Pseudanabaenales > Pseudanabaenaceae > Limnothrix > Limnothrix sp. FACHB-406. The sequence goes on from NZ_JACJSP010000030.1 coordinate 3,449, forward strand.
TGGAAGCCTTGGGGAATTTGCAGGCTCAGGGGGCGATCGACGTGATTCGCCCCTTCACGGAACATTCCGTGCCCAAAGTGCAATACGCGGCCGTGCGGGCCCTGTATCAGCTCACGGGGGATGACCAATGGGGCGAGCGACTGGTGGCCGCCCTGCGGGGGCCCGATTTACAGTTGCGGCGGGCCCTGATGGGGGATGTGGGGGCGATCGGCTATTTGGCTGGGGCGGAGGCGATCGCCCAAACGGAGGCGGAAAATAGCTTGAAATTGATTGCGCTTAAAGGGTTGGCAGAACATCCCAACGCCACCCCCGACGGTCAAACCCTGACGGATGAGGGCCGCCGGATTTTGGTTTTGATGGATGGGTTGTTGTAGGGCCAGTCAACAGCACTGGACGGGGCGATCGCGTCCCAATGTCGATGAATGGGCGGTTTCATGACCGGAGGCGGGCCGATCGGGCGAACGTCTGTCGGCTGGCCGGTTGGGGGTGATGGGAACGGTTCAGTTGCGACAGGGGGTGAGTTGGTGGTTGCTGGGTTTGGGGACTTGGCCCCAGCAGGGTTCGGTAATTTTGCAAGAACACCAGCGAGGCGATCGCCAGCAGAAAATAACCAAACCAGCGTTGTAAGCGATCGGCGGGCACCCATTTTGATAGATAGGCTCCGGGCAACGTTCCCAGGGCCGCCGCCCCCGTGAACGAAACGGTCAGGGGCCAATCGATCGCCACATGACCCGCGTAGCCTGCCAAACCCGCGATCGAGTTAGCCGCAATAATCACCAGGGACGTGCCGATCGCCTGTTTCATCGGGACATTGCCCAACAGCACCAACGCTGGCACGATCGCAAAACCGCCCCCCACGCCCACCAGCCCGGTTAGCATTCCCACGCCGATGCCCTCCGTCAGCAGCCACAGCCAGCAATAGCGACAAACGGGCTGGGGATAGGTTGCCAGGGCTGACTCTGGCGATCGATCCGTCGGGGCTGGTGTGCTGCTGCGACGAATCGTGGCGATCGCTGCCAACAGCATCATGCCCACAAACAACATCATTTGAATGGGGGGTGTAACCCAAGGTTGGGTGGCCAACTTAGCGCCCCCAAAGGCCCCGATCGCCGTGGACAGCCCAAAAATTGCCGCCACCCGCCAGCGCACCCGCCCCGCCCGCCAGTGGGGAATGACTCCCAACAGGCTCACGGTTCCCACAATGGCCAACGTCATGGCGATCGCGGGTTTCACCGGCACGCCCATCACCGAGGTCAAAATTGGCAAGGCCAACACCGAGCCGCCCCCGCCCAACAGCCCCAGGGCAATGCCAATCACCACCGCCAAGCCATGGCCGATCGCCCAGATCAAACTATCCATAAACCGTTGATTAACCCTTAAGAAGTGACCCTTAATTGGTTGATTGCGATCCCAATCAATCGCGATTAATCGATCGACTGAGAATCTTAGAAAGCCACTACAAAGCCGGCCAATTGCATGGGCGATCGGAGTTGATCCATTTCGCCTGGCAATTGGCAGATTCTGAAGCTTGTTTCTGAGGCTTGTTTTTGAGGTCTGTTGTCGTGCAGTTTTGCTGCTTGTTGCCTAGGCAGAACGCTGGTTATAGGGCAACTTCGCCAGCAGCATGGCCAAAGCGCAGGTGTTGGTGATGCCCGCAAACATCAGCCCAGCCCCCACAAACCCGCTCAACAGCAAGAACCAGGGGGAAACCAACGCGCCCAGCACCGTGCCCGTGAACACCAAGGAACCGGCCACGATTTGCACCTGTCGCATCAAGCTGATCGGGGCCCGGCGATCGACCAAAACTTCCAAACCCGCCGCCTTCCAAGCCTGAAGACCACCGATCAGGTCGATCGCTGGCGTGCGGCCCGCTTGCACCAATTGATGGGCCACTTCGGTCGATCGATTTCCCGTTTGGCAATAGAGCACCACCCAGCGATCGGGCTGAGAAACCGGCACTGCCTGCAAATCCAACTTGCTCATGGGCATCGACAGCGCCCCGGGAATGCGTTCTCCGGCAAATTCTCCCGGCTCGCGCACATCCACCACGATCGCCCGATTGGTGGCCAACCAAGCCTGAAGCTCAGTGACGGAAACCCGTTGGCGCACCGGCCCCACAGGCAGCGGCTCAGGTGTCCTGACAAAATCATCGACCGTCATCGGTTGAGGTTGGGTTGCGGGCGGTTGAGTAGACGGGGAATTCACTTCAGGTTGAACAGGGGCCATTGATCTAAATCCTGGGAAGATTTTGGAAACAGGGAGAAAAAGGAGGAAAACTCAGGGCCTCCAGGGCGAACAGCGCGTTCAGGCCGTCACCAGTTGCCCACATTGTTGATTGGCGGGCACGGCTTCCGCCATCTTTTGGGGATTCGGCAGCCCCAAGTTTTGCATCAGGGTCACGAAGGTGGCGCGATCGTGCCCCACAAACCGAGGATTGCAGCGTTTTTCTTCCCCGATCGTGGAAACCGAACAGCCGCGATAGTCATGGCCCGGGTAAACCAAGGTTTCATCCGGTAGCGCGAACAGCACTTCGGTCACCACCTGATAGAGCTGTTCGGCATTGCCGCTTTGGAAGTCCGTGCGACCACAGCCGCGAATGAGCAGGGAATCGCCTGTGAGCAAATGAGTTTGATTTACCAAATAGGCTAAGTGGCTGTCCGTGTGGCCCAGGGTGGCGATCGCTTGAATGGGCACTGAGCCAACCCAAAACACTTCGCCATCGTCCAACTCGCGATCGGCGCAGGCGACCTTGGCCCCCATGGGGACAATTCCTTGGCAATTGGTCAAATCGCGTAACTGACCGGCCCCGGTCACATGATCCGCGTGGACATGGGTTTCTAGGCAAGCCACCAGGGTCAAGCCCAGTTCCTGAATCAGTTTGTAATCTCGATCGACCTGTTCCAAAACCGAGTCCACCAAGACCGCTTGGCGACTGTCCCGATCGGCGATCAGGTAACTGTAGGTGCTCGTTTCCCGATCGAACAATTGCCGAAACAACATAGGGCAGTTCCTAAGTTAAGGGTGTTGGGCAAACTAGGAGGCAAATTGCAGGAGCAAGCGGCGGCAGATAATCCAAGATGACCCAAGATCAGTGCTTGGTTTCTCTATGCTTGCTGGATTAATATAACTATATACTCATATTTTGAATTTGCCACCCGATCGCCCCCATTTTTCCCCGGCTCCGTTAGTCTGGGGGGCCAGTCGTCACCCAGCTTCACTGGAATCGGGTTACCACCAGAATGCTCGATCGCCTTGATTTTGCCCAATACTTTCCTTCAGGGACAATTGAGCCATCCAATGGGGTAGAGTTGCCTTCGCAAGGGGATCAGAATTCTTAACATCCCGTGGAGATCTCTCCTGCCCTGTCCGCTGCTGCCCTTGGTCAAGCCCTGATTCTGCATCCATGGCACCCCTCCGCAACTCTCCTTTTCCCTTCGCTTGGACATCGAGTTCTATGGCTAATACCCTTGACCATGAGTTAGACGCACTGGCATTCGTCGCGGACTATCTCAAGGTTTTGTCGGAACGCAATCGATTGCGAGTGCTGTGCTGCTTGCGGGAGGGGCCCCGAAATGTGGCGGAAATTGTGGAAGCAACGGGCCTGACCCAGGCTAATACTTCCAAGCATCTAAAAGTTTTGTCTCAGGCGGGCATGGTTGCTCGACAATCCCAAGGCACCAGCGCCTATTACCGAATTGTGGATCCGCTGATTTTTGATCTTTGTGAATTAATTTGGCGGCGACTGAGCGATCGCTTGGAACAGCAACAACAGGTGATCGCCAGTTTTCGGGTGCAGTAATCGGCCGATCGAATTGCTATGCCAACTCGCCCTTAACTCGCCATTAGCTCGCCATTAGCTCACCATGGATTCTTCGTAAAAGTGGGTTGCAATCACCGGGGATTGTGCAATTTTTGCTACCGTTCAGACAGTCCCTCGAAATCGCGCCCCTCGAAATTTCGCCATGGTAGCTCGCCCTCGCATCACCCACGTTATCTACGATCTCGACGGTTTGTTGCTGGATACGGAATCAATTAATGAAGCGGTGAACCGGGCGATCGCCGATCGCTACGGTTGTGCTTACGATCCAGCGGTGCGAGGACGCATCGCCGGGCGCGATGCCCACACGTCATCGGCGATTTTGGTGGAATGGTTGGGGTTGCCCATCAGTCCCGAGGAAATGTTGCAACAGCGGCGATCGCTGGTGGCCCAGTGGCAACCGGTGGCTAAACCGATGCCGGGCGCGGTGGAGTTGACCCATCACCTGCACCGATCGGGCGTTCCCCAGGCGATCGCCACCAGTTCCAGCCGTGGCCCCTTTGGTTGGAAGGCCGCGCCTCATCGGGATTGGTTTCGCCTGTTTCATTGCACGGTGCTGAGTGATGATCCGGGGGTGCGCCAGGCCAAGCCCGCGCCGGATCTGTTTCGGGAAGCGGCTCGACGATTGGGGGCCGACCCGCGCCACTGTTTGGTGTTTGAGGATGCGCCAGCGGGGATTGAGGCGGCCCGGGCGGCGGGGATGTCGGTGATTGCGATTCCGGATCCGGCCTTGGAGCGATCGAGTGTGGCCCAGGCCGATGCCATCTTGCCCTCCTTGCAGGCCTTTGAGCCGGCCGATTGGGGATTGCCCGCTCGGGTTCCGGCGGCGGTTTGCTAGCGGTTTGCTCAAGAAACGGGGCGATCGATCGGGCTTGTTGCGGTTTAACCGTTTGCTGGATTCCCCTTTACGGGATCACCCTCTACTTGATCACTGAGCAGGTAGGTGGGGAGCCGATCGATGCTGGTTTGGTTCTTTGCTTGCCAATAGGCTTGCAGACCGTCGGGGCCTTTGCGCTCCGCCCATTCCACCAACTGAGTGCGATCGCCCTGATAGTCAAACAACGGAACCCCAAACCCACAGGAGGTTTGCACCGACTCCACCGACAGCAACATGATTTGGCGTGTGCCGGGCAGGGCCTCGAATCGATCGAGCCAGGATTGCCAATCGGGATCCCGTGGCCGAATCACGCGCCCCTGGCCATACAGCCGCAAAATCAACGGTGCGCCCACAAAGCTACAAAACATGAGGGTTAACCGGCCGTTTTCCGTCACGTGGGCTGCGGTTTCGTTGCCACTGCCCGTCACGTCCAAATAACCCACCAAATTGGGTTCAAAACAGCGAAAAGTATCCATCCCCTTGGGCGACACATTCACTCGGCCCTCTTGGGGAGCGGATGCCGTGAAAAACAGCTTCTGTTGTTCAATAAAAGCGACCAGTTCCGGTGTGATTTGCTCGTAAAATTTTGCCATTTTGTTATCTCTAAACTTCTCTAGGGTTTTCTGAATTTTTCTGAAGTTCTCTGAAATTCTCTAGAATTTAAGCATTTGAAATTTACAGGCTGGCGTGAATTCTCCAGCACCTTCCCCCATCCTTCGATTTTAGGTTATCCCTAGGTGATTCAATGGCTGCTGCTTCTCCATCTGCTAGCTGCGCGATCGTTTGGTTTCGTACTGATTTGCGTCTCCATGATCATGAACCGCTCTTGGCTGCTGCCGAAAATCATCAGGCATTGATTCCGGTTTATTGTTTTGATCCGCGACAGTTTGCGGAAACTGCCTTTGGTTTTCCCAAAACCGGCCCCTTCCGCGCTCAATTTTTGCTGGAATCCGTTGCGGATCTACGAGCTGCCTTGAGGGCAAAGGGCAGTGATCTAATCGTGCGATCGGGGCTGCCAGAAGTGGTGTTACTGGCCTTGGCAGCGGAATATGGAGCACAGGCTATTTATTATCACGAAGAGGTGGGAACTGAAGAACAAGCGGTTGAATTGGCCCTCGAAGCAGCCCTGAAAGCTCCAGAAGCGCCCAGGCCGGTTCAGGGAAACATTCAAAGCAAGGTTTATTGGGGCCACACGCTCTATCACCCGGATAATTTGCCCTTTGAAATTGGTCAAATTCCAGAGCTGTTTACGGAATTTCGGAAAACCGTTGAAGCGCGATCGACCATTGATTCTCCCTTGCCCCCGCCCGATCGCCTGCCACCAGTGCCGCCGGGCCTGAACCCCGGTGAGCTGCCCCATTTGGCCGATTGGGGGTTGGTGGAACCGGAACCCAGCCCCTTGGCGCTGATTTCGTTTACGGGTGGTGAACAGGCCGGTTTCCAGCGACTTCAGGAATACATTTGGGGTGGCGATCATTTGCGGGTTTATAAGCAAACGCGCAACGGCATGTTGCAGCCCAATGATGCATCGAAATTTTCGCCTTGGTTGGCGCTGGGCTGTCTTTCACCTCGAAAAATTTGGGCCGAAGTGCAAGCCTATGAACAGAAAGTGATTCGTAATGAATCCACCTATTGGCTCATTTTTGAATTGCTGTGGCGGGACTATTTCCGCTGGATTGTGGCCAAACATCGCCATCGAGTTTTTCGGGTAACGGGTTTGCAAGGAATTGCCATTCCTTGGCGACAGGATGCGGCGGCCTTTGCCGCTTGGTGTGATGGGCAAACGGGCTATCCCTTGGTGGATGCCAACATGCGAGAACTCCGCGCCACGGGGTTCATGTCGAATCGGGGTCGTCAAAATGTGGCGAGCTTTTTAACCAAGAATTTGGGAATTGATTGGCGAATGGGGGCCGAGTGGTTTGAATCTTGGTTGATTGATTATGATGTGTGCAGCAATTGGGGGAATTGGAACTACACGGCCGGGGTGGGAAATGATGCAAGAGGGTTTCGCTTTTTCAATATTTTGAAGCAAGCCAAGGATTACGATCCGCAAGGAGAATACGTGAAACATTGGCTCCCAGAATTGCGTCAATTGCCCGCCGGTAAAGTGCATCATCCCTGGACTTTGTTGCCCGTGGAACAGGAGCGATTTGGTGTACAAATTGACCGTGATTATCCAGGGGCGATCGTGGATTTGTTTGAGTCGGCGGCGGAGAATGAAGCCCTTTATAACCGAGCGATCGGGAAGGGTGTTGCGGGTCGATCGAAGCCGGCCCATCGGGGTTCCCGGCGCGATCGCCCCCGACGACCTTAGGAGGCTGTTTCAAAGACCCAGATTGCGAGCTTGCAGGTTTCATCGATCGAGGCAAACAAGATGCTCAAGCCCCTTGCCCCATGATGATTAATGCTTGGATTTGTTGATGCTTGGCCCTGCTCAAAAGACACTTTTCAGACATGCGCTGAGGCAGCAAGGGGGTCATTGATGTTCTGGAGCAGTAATGTGGGGCCAGGGACTTGGGAGAGATATGGCGGTGCAAGTAATTCTGGGCAAGTAATTCTGGGCGAGTAATTCTGGGCAAGATTTGGAGGTGAGAGGGTGATGGAGCGATCGATGACAACGGTAGTAACCCAAGTAACCCAGCAAGATCGGGTCAGTCCTGCCGGTTACGGACTGCGACGGCGGTTGGGGCGATCGCTGGTGGCCTTGGGAGCTAGTTTGCTGGCCGGTGGCTTCACGCCCGCCTTGGCCCAGGCCGCCGAGCGGATTGAGCTGACCTTTGGGGCCTTGGGCCTGTCGATCGAAATGAAGTCCCTGGAAGACTTTGTGGCGACCGGCGAAATTTCCGATGAGCTGGAGTTCTATACCCGGTTTCTGACTCCCGATCAATTGGCTCAGGTGCGATCGGCCCTGACCGATCGCCTGGATATCAATTTGTTGGCCGTGTCGCAATTTTTCAATGCGCCCCAAGGGGAAACCATTCTGCGGCGCTTGGCCCAAGTAATCCGCACCGGGCGCAATTTACAAAGCGTGCCGGCCCTGCGTGCTGCGATCGTCCGTTCCGCCGCCGACCCGGAAGGGCTAACCCCCCTAAATTTGCTGCGCTACTATCCCACTCCCAGTATGCGAGTGGACTTGGCCCAAGCCCTGAGCCTGTGGCGACAAATTGAGGAAACCACCATTCACCAAGACCAAGCCACCACCGCCGTGGAAACGGCCTTTGCGGCCCAAGCTGGCTCTCCCATTACGCCGCCCCCCTTTGAGTTGCGACAACCGGGCCCCTATGCGACCGCCAAAACCAACCGCGTGATTCAGCCGCGCGATCGTCGTCCCTTTGCGGCCGATCTTTACTGGCCCTTGGCCGCGACGGGCGATCACCCTGTAGTAGTCATTTCCCACGGTCTCGGATCCGATCGGCGCACCTATGGTTACCTGGGCGAACACTTGGCCTCCCATGGTTTTATTGCCATCCTGCTGGAGCACCCCGGCAGCGACAGCCGCTACATCCAAGCCCTAATTAACGGTGAGGCCAGCGAAGCCGCCGACCCCAGGGAGTTCATTTCGCGGCCGGCCGATGTGCGCGACATTCTCAACGAACTGGAAACCAATCCTCAAGCCCCTGGGGGATTCACCGGGGCCATTGACCTCGATCGCACGGCCGTGGTGGGGCAGTCCTTTGGCGGATACACCGCCCTGGCCAGTGCCGGGGCCCCGCTGAATTTCAAGCGGCTGAAAACCGACTGCGCCTCCGACGACTTGTTTTGGAATACGTCGCTGCTGTTGCAATGTCGGGCTTTGGTGGTGCGCCCCACGCCCGACACGGACTATCTATCCCTGCAAGATGCCAGGGTGAAGGCCGTGGTGGCCATTAGCCCAATTACCTCCAGCCTGTTTGGACGCGAAGGGATTGCCCAACTGCAAGTGCCCACGGCGATTCTGTCGGCTAGTAATGACCCGATCGCCCTGCCCTTGTCGGAACAGTTGCGCCCCTTTGCCCAAATGTCGATCGCGGATAAGTATCTTTTGGTGTTGCGAGGCGGCACGCATTTTTCAACGCTGGGGGCCACGGGCGATGAAACCGTGCAGCTCCCGGCTAGCTTGGTGGGGCCCCGGCCGGACTTGGCTCGCGATTACACGAAAGCCTTCATCACGGCTTTTTTGAAGCGATATTTGGGGAACGATCACACCATGGCGAACCATCTCACCCCCCAATGGGCCAATTCCGTTTCTCAGCCAGAGTTGCCGCTGTATTTGCTGAGTCAACTGTCGATCGAGCAGTTGCCGCGCCCTGTGGCCCACAAGCCAACCAAAAATTCCCGATGGATCGCTAATCGCCACCGGCCCGATCAACCCATCCAGTCCCGCTGAAGAAATGGGGGCCATGGCGAGTGATTTGGGGCGATCGTCAGGGAAATGGGACGAGCAAGCTCAATCCTCTAGCTCAATCCTCTGGCCTCTGGGCCTAATCTTCGTGATCTTCAAAGGGATCCGACAAATTCTCAGACGGCGGGCCAAAAGCCACATAAATCGAGTACCCCGTGATGGCAACCAAAATTGTGCCGAGGGCAATTCCCAATGTTAAAGCAGAGTTGTCTTCCAGCATGGTTTAAGGGTCTCGATGGCCGGGCCGCTAGCCCATTTCCCGCAAATTGTAACAATTAGTTAAGTAAAATCGCAAACTTCTCAGGGAGTCCACCCGATCGCCCACTGCCCGCTAGCCCTAGTTCCCGGGCCACCGCTAGCCCATCCCCACGGAACTCCCCAAACAGCAGGCACAGCCGTTTGATAGAATACCCAATCAAATAGCATTGGCGGCGTGCTGCATTCGTGCGGCAATTGCTGCACTATTTAATAAAAAGCAACATCAACGGCAACGCCCAGTTGCTTCAACGGCTGCAAGACTCCATTGTTGCGAAACACTACGGTAGGGATAAGATGGCTCAACGGACTCGCCTGGGCGACATTTTGCGCCCGTTAAATGCGGAATACGGTAAGGTGGCTCCCGGCTGGGGGACGACCCCGCTGATGGCTGTTTTCATGGGGTTGTTTTTTGTGTTCCTGCTGATCATCTTGCAGGTGTACAACACCTCGATCTTGATTGAAGGCGTTAATGTCGATTGGAAGTCGCTGGGTCAATAGATTTGGGTGAATTGATTGGGGTGATGAGTCTGCATCAACAGATTTCAGATTTCCACCCCAAGAATGGCCCGCCCGATCGACTGGTTTGAGGAACTAACGGCTAGAGAATTGCTGAGTTCTGAGCGTTGGATTCTACAAATCTTTGAGAGTTAAGTCATCAACTGGTCGATCGCCCAGTCCCACAGCCCCGGTGTATCCGGGCTTTTTTATGGGCAACATTCGCCAGCCCATGGGCCCCAATCTTGGCTTGTTCCTGAGTCAGACCGACCCGATGCCTACGCGACGGGGCCTTGGGATGGAATAATCTGAACGTGCAAATTTGCAAATTACTGTTCGATGATTGGTGTTGACCAGTGGCTAGCCAGCTATTCGTTCTCGTTCGCTAGCTCCTGCTTGTGGATTGGGTCTGTTTGATTGGTTCTGTTTCAGTGTTGTTGCTTGATCGTTTGCTTGCGATCGCCCCGGTCATTTCCATTGCAAGGATCGCCCCATGAACATTTTTGGCATTGGCCCAGCAGAGTTGTTTTTGATTGGCGTTGTCGCTTTGTTGGTCTTTGGCCCGAAAAAGTTGCCGGAAATTGGCCGCAGCCTGGGCAAGACTCTGAAATCCTTCCAGGAAGCTTCGCGGGAATTTGAATCGGAACTGAAGCGAGAAATGGATCGGGCCGAATCCCCCGCTTCCACCAGCATGACCGCCACGATCGAGCCGCCTGTGCAACCCGCCCTGACCAGTTCGGAGCCGGCCACCCCTGTCACCCCCGCCGAAGCGGAACCGGCCCCAGCCGCCAAAACCAATGCGGTGGATTCGGTCGATCCGGTTTAAGTGCTCCCGGTTGGATCGCTTCCGGCCGGATTGTTTCCGGTTGGGGTGTTTCCGGTTGGACTATTTCCGGTTGGACTACTTCCGGTTGAAGTGCTTCCGGTTGGCGTTCTGTTGATTAACCCTTGAAGTCGTCTGCGCTTAAGTCGATTCCAAAGCCATGCCCAAAGGCCAATCCGCATCGTCATCAGAACCCCTAATTCCGAAGCTGATTGTGGGGCTGGGCAACCCAGAACCCAAGTACGATCGCACCCGCCACAACATTGGTTTTGAAGTTCTTGATGAGCTGGCGAAGGTGTGGGGCATTCCCCTGAGCGAAAATCGCCGGTTCAATGCCCTTGCGGGAGAGGGGCGATCGCCCTTTGGCAAGATTTATTTGCTGAAACCCCTGACCTATATGAACCGATCGGGCCAGGCGATCCGCGCCGCGATCGATTGGTATAAGCTGCCACCGGAATCAGTCCTCACGATCTACGACGATATGGATCTGCCCTTGGGGCGGTTGCGGCTGCGGGAAACCGGCTCGGCCGGCGGTCACAATGGCATGAAATCCACGATCGCCCATCTGGGAACTCAGGATTTTCCGCGTTTGCGGTTGGGCATTGGGCGGCCCCGGGTGGTCAGCGGCGAAACGGTGTCCCATGTGTTGGGCAAGTTTGCGCCCGATGAACAACCCACGGTGCAAGCCCTGTTGCGGTTGAGCGTGGAGACGATCGAGCGATCGCTCCGAGATGGCGTGGCCAAAGCCGCCAGCTTGTATAACAATCGCGATGTGGCTCCACCCAAGCCCAAACCGGCCCCCGCTCCCGCAACACCGGAAACGCCCGATCGGACTCCGCAGGATCCGCAACCGGTTTCCTAGCCGAGTGTCCAGCGGTCTAGCCTCATCCTGTGGGTTCTGTTGACCCTGTTGATCCTGCCCGCCTGTCCACGGTTCATCTACTAATTCCGCACTGTCGGCCTGTGCCGTGAGTCGTCGAGAAAATCCGTTGCCCCAAACGATCGCCCTTGTGCGCATTACCCGCCAGTCCTGGAATGAGGGCAAACTAGAAGGCGAAGTCAGCGCCGGGGAATTCACCTGGGAATTTGTTTGGCACTTTCGCCAAGGCGGGTTGCGGGTTCAGCCGTCCATGGGGCGGGCCCTGATTCGGGAACCACTGGCCCGATTTCTGGAAACCCACGACTACCAACTAGAAGCGGGCGGCGATTATTCCTTCCCCATCCGGGCCCGGCTCTAGTAGTTCGGCAAGCTTATTTTGATAGGTCAAGTTAAATGACTGTTGCCGTCACCAACTCGTTAGGCAGCAAGGGGCTTAAGCCCCTTGTTACGACGACTGGCTTCGTGACTTTGACCCGATGAATGAAGCCTGTCACGCCACTAGGCACTGCCTCAGGATTTTCTGACTTTTCTGAAGTTTGCCCGCAGAATTCCTTCCCGCGATTGTTCAACAACGGAGCAACGAACCATGGTCAAAATTCTGCACCTGTCGGACATTCACATGGGCAGCGGGTTCAGCCATGGGCGCATTGATCCGCAAACGGGTTTAAACACTCGGCTGCTGGACTTTACGGCGGCCCTGGAGCGTTGCATCGATCGGGCAATTTCGGAACCGGTGGATCTGGTGTTGTTTGGGGGCGATGCCTTTCCCGATGCTACGCCGCTGCCCATGGTGCAAGAAGCCTTTGCACAACAGTTTCGGCGGCTGGCTGATGCGCAAATTCCGACGGTGCTGTTGGTGGGAAACCATGACCAACATGCCCAAGGCCGCGGAGGAGCCAGCCTTTGCATTTACCGCACGCTGGGGGTTCCGGGCTTTGTGGTGGGAGACACGTTGGCGCTGCATCGACTGGAAACCAGCCAGGGGCCAGTGCAGGTGCTGACTTTGCCTTGGTTAACCCGATCGACCCTGCTCACCAAGCGGCAAACGGAGGGACTGTCGTTGGCGGAAGTGGGGGCGCTGCTGCTCGATCGGCTCCAAGCGGCCCTGGAAGGGGAAATTCGGAAGCTTGATCCTGACCAACCCACCATTTTGTTGGCCCACCTGATGAGCGATCGGGCGCAATTGGGAGCCGAGCGGATGTTGGGCGTGGGCAAAGGCTTCTCGATTCCCCTCAGCACCATCACGCGCCCCGAGTTTGACTATGTGGCCCTGGGCCATGTCCACAAACACCAAAACCTGAACCCCAATAATCAGCCCCCGGTGGTCTATCCCGGCAGCATTGAGCGGGTGGACTTCAGCGAGGAAAACGAAGAAAAGGGCTATGTATTAGTAACGATCGAGCCAGGAGAGCGGGGACAGCGCCAAACACAATGGGAATTTTGCCCCCTGCCGGCCCGACCGTTTCGGACATTGCGGGTGGATTTGGCTGACTGCGACAATCCGTTGGCGGAACTGCTCGGGGCGATCGACCCGGCGGCCATTGAAGGGGCCGTCGTTCGGTTGGTCTATCGTGTGCGGGCAGAACAGCTTCACCAAATCGAGCTGGCGGCCGTGCGCGATCGACTAGCCGCCGCCCACACCTACAGCCTGCAAGCGGAGTTGATTAGCCAACTGGCACGCCCTCGCCTGCCCAACTTGGATGCCACCACCCTGGATCCGCTGTTAGCCCTAGAGGCCTATTTGGGAGAGCGATCGGACTTAAAAAACCTGGCCGACGATATGATCGAGGCCGCCCGAGATCTCTTGGGCTATGCCAGTCCGGCCATCGTGGTGAATCTGCCGGAGCCAGCCATGGCTCAGACTGCCAATCCAGATTGCCCAGATCCAGAATCTAGCCCAGGCCAAAACCCGGCAGTGACATCCACCGCCGAGCTGGCCACCGATGCTGACGATGGCGAACCGACCTCACCCAGCACCAATGGCCCCGATCGAGCCGTTCAGTCTCCAGCCATTGACCGATCGGGTCAACTCAGACTGCTTTAGAGGCCAATCACGTACTTGCGCCATTCCTGGTGTACGCCGCTCTTCACATGCTTCGTCACTTCAAAGTAGAGACTGCTGTGGGGACGGCGGGGCGGCTGGCGCAAAGGCATGTTGGCTTCCTTGGGGGTGCGATTGCCCTTGCGGATGTTGCAGCGCACGCAGGCCGTGACCATATTTTCCCAATGCTCACCGCCCCCGCGCGATCGGGGAACAACGTGATCCAGCGTCAAATCATCGCCCGTGTAGCCACAGTATTGACAGGAGTGGCTATCTCGGTGCAATATGTTTTTCCGCGTTAAGGGAATCTCTTTGTAGGGAACCTTGATGTAGTGGCGCAAACGGATCACGGTGGGCAACGGAATGTTGCGGTAAACCACTCGGCCATTATGCTCGACTTGCTCCGCCTTGCCTTTTAGCAATAAAACGACTGCCCGCCGCCAACTGGTAATATTGAGCGGCTCATAAGAAGCGTTGAGCACAAGTACTTTGCCCATCGGACAAAACCGCAATTAATTGCAAATTATTAAGAATTGCAAACAAAGCTTGCGAAGCGTCGGAGCCAATTGGGACTGATAGTAGCACAACTGACTCGGGGTGTGGTTTGCTGATCCCATGGATTACCCATCGTTCTGTGGCGGCGGATTCCGGACAAAAACCGCCGATCGCGTAACGGCGGCCCGCAAACCAGGATGGCCGATCGCCACCACTGAGCGATCGCCCCGGGGACGGGGCTTGCTCTCGGGATTTCTGAGTTTGAGCTTCAGTTTGGGCTTAAGTTTGGTCTTGAGTTTGCTTTTGGGTGGTTGCGGGATGCTGCCCTGGGACGGGCCACCAACGGCCGTGGTGCAACGGGCGGTAGCGTTGCAGTTGCTGCAAACCCAGACCGATCTATTGCAAGAGTTGGGCGATTCCCCGCTGGCTGCCGGTCGTCACCTTGATCCGCAGATGTTGGCCGATCGCCCGGTGATCACCCTAGATGACTTGGCGGCGGAACCAGGATTACGAGTCGATCGCCTGCGCATCCAAACCCAACAGGCCGTGACCATCAACGACAAACCCGGTTGGCAACTGAGCGGTACTTACGATTGGAGCCAAACGGGGAGTCAAGATTTGAGCCATGCTCGGGAAAACCAGGGCGATCGATCCCCCGCCTCCCGACAACCGCAACCCAAGGATCAAAAGCACCGATCGCAGCCCTTTTCGGTCTACTTGCAACGCCAGATCCGCGGCCAAACCTGGCGACTGGCGCGGCCTGACCTGACCCAATCCACACCCGATCGGGTGGCTTGGCTCACCTACCGTCTTTAAGGGCCGTCTCTAGGGGCCATCTCTAGGGATGTTGGGCGAATCCAAGATCAGTTCAGGATCAATCCAAGATCAATCCAAAAGCAATTCAGCGTTACGACAACAGGCCATCGGGGATCGCGAAAGGGTTGCCCGTTGGCAAAGGCCCGGCCCGGCCTGAAAATAGACAAGCCGATCGCCATAGAACGCGCCTCCCGTGAACGAAATCCGCACCGTTTCAGAAACCAAACGCACCTTCTATTCGCTCCACCAACGGCCGATCAACGCGATCTACCGACGAGTGGTTGAGGAATTGATGGTGGAAATGCACCTGCTCTCCGTCAGCGTCGATTTCCGCTTCGAGTCCATCTATGCCCTCGGGGTGGTGACGGCGTTCGATCGCTTCATGGCAGGCTACCAGCCCGATCGGGACTTGGGTTCCATCTTCAACGCGCTCTGTCAGTC
Organism: Limnothrix sp. FACHB-406; assembly: GCF_014698235.1. Taxonomy (NCBI): domain Bacteria; kingdom Bacillati; phylum Cyanobacteriota; class Cyanophyceae; order Pseudanabaenales; family Pseudanabaenaceae; genus Limnothrix; species Limnothrix sp. FACHB-406. The sequence continues at coordinate 18,773 of NZ_JACJSP010000030.1, forward strand.
CGTGAGCGGCAACGTGGACGACTATCGCCACCGGGCCGATCGCCTGTTGGAAGCGGCAAAAGTTGCCAGTGCCGACGACCTGGCCGCCGCGCTCAACCGGGCCGAGGGCAGTGGCGGGGCCTTGCGCGAAGCCGCCGACGTGCTCGCCAATGGTCAACCCTTCAAATACAGCCGCCTGTTTGGGATTGGGCTATATACCCTGCTGGAGTCCACCACCTCTGACCTGGCTGGCAATGCCGAGCAGATCAAAGCGTGGATCGATCGCCTAGGGACAACCCTCAACCTCCCGATCGAGAAGCTGCAAAAGGATCTGGAACTCTATCGCGGCAACCTGGAGAAAATCGCCCAGGCTCGGATCACCTACGAAGACATGCTGGAGGCCGAACGCCGCAAGCGCGAACAACGGGCCCTGGAAAAAGCCGCCGCCGCCGAAGCCAAAGCGGCCAGCGAAGCCGCCAGTGAGTCGAATGCTGCCCCTTCGCCTGCCGACCCCAGCTAAGTTCCTCAGCATTGCCCAACTTCCCGCTCATCCAATGGAGGGGCCTAGACCACGCATGGTTTCTGGGCCCCTTCCGGGTTTTCAAGGGCCAGCCTGATGGCATCGGTTGCGAGTGACGGTTGGCAATCCAGGCGATCGGTTCAGATCGGTAAGATAAGCGATAGGTATTTTCGGCCCTGACTCCCCAATGACCCCGGACGATCGCGATCGCGTTGCGGCATTCCTGAAAAAATGGCAAGGCTCGGAAGGCAACGAACGGGCGAATTATCAATCGTTTTTTGGGGATTGGTGTCGCGCATTGGGGGTCGAAGAGCCGCCGCCGAAGGGAACGGTTCCCGGCGATCCCTACTGCTTCGATAAAGATATTAAGTTCTACAGCGATAGGGCCGAATCCACGCGGTTTGCGGATTTTTATAAGGCCGGTTGTTTCCTGATTGAAGCCAAACAGGGCAGCGATTCTTCAGCCAAGGGCCATGGCAAACGGGGCACGAAGATCTATCGCGATAACCTGCAAAAGGCCTTTAACCAAGCGAAGTCCTACGCCTACAACCGAATGCTGGGATCGTTGCCGCCATTTTTGATGGTGTGTGACATCGGCTCCCATTTCGAGATTTGGCAAGGGTTCAGCGGCGAATATGGCGGCTATGGGGCGAGGGAAACGGTCAACCTGGCGGACTTGGCCCAGCCGGAGGTGTTCGATCGCTTCGTCAAAATCTTCACCGATCCGCAAGCGCTAAACCCCGAAAAGCTGCGGGCGCGGGTGACGCGGGAAGTGGCGGCGGAGTTGGCGAAGCTGTCGCGCTGGCTGGAGGAGCAGGGCCACGATCCCCAGGTGACGGCGAGCTTCTTGATGCGCTGCATTTTCACGATGTTTGCGGAGGATGTGGCGCTGCTGAAGGGGGAGGTGTTCACCAAGGCCCTGCGCGATCGCTGGATTCCCAACCCGGCGACCTTCCAACCGGAAATCGAGTCCCTGTGGGAAACGATGAATCGGGGTGGCTCCTTCGGTTTCGAGAAGGTGCTGAAGTTTAACGGCAGTTTTTTTGAGAATGCGACGGCGATCGCCCTGCCCAAGGAACAGCTCGAAATTTTGTATGGGGCGGCGGCCAAGGATTGGAGCCAGGTGGAGCCAGCGATTTTTGGCACGTTGTTGGAACGGGCGCTGGACAAGGCGGAGCGCAGCCGGTTGGGGGCGCACTACACGCCGCGATCGTATGTGGAGCGGTTGGTGCGGCCGGTGGTGATGGAGCCGTTACGATCGCAGTGGGAGGCGATCGAGCTGGAGGTGAAGCGGCTGTTGGATGGCAGTGCGACGGCGGTGGCCAAGGCGGTGGCGGAAATTCAGGGTTTTTTGGAGCAGTTGCGATCGATTCGGATTCTCGATCCGGCCTGTGGAACGGGGAATTTTTTGTATGTGTCGTTGGATTTGCTGAAGGGTTTGGAGCAGGAGGTTTTGACGCGGCTGGTGGATGTGGCGGGAGAGGTGCAACTGAATGTCTTAGAACAGGTGAATCCGTCGCAATTTTTAGGGATTGAAATTAATCCTCGGGCAAAGGAAATTGCTGAATTGGTGATTTGGATTGGCTATTTGCAGTGGCATTTCAAGCGATTTGGTAATGCAGAGCCATCCATGCCTGTTTTACGAGCGTTTGACAATATTGAATGTCGCGACGCGGTGTTGACTTATGACGGGGTAGAGCCAGATATTGACCTGAAAACGGGGCAGGTGCGGACTCGTTGGGGTGGACAGATGATGACTCACCCAGTAACAGGACAGGAAGTTCCTGATTTAACGAATCAAGTCATAATCTATCGCTATCGAAATGCACGTCCCTCTGAATGGCCAGAAAGCGATTACATCGTTTCTAATCCGCCTTTCATTGGCAATGCCAGAATGCGCGAAAAGCTGGGCGATGGCTATACAGAAACTCTTCGGCAAGTCTATGCAGATGTGCCCGACACAGTTGATTTTGTCATGTATTGGTGGCACAAGGCAGCCGATCTTGCTATTAAAAATCAAACAGGCACGTTTGGCTTAATTACAACCAACAGTATTAATCAACCTAGATTACGATGTGTCCTTGAAAAGCAATTTCAAAAAGCGCCAGATCTGCAATTAAAATTTGTGATCCCTGATCATCCCTGGGTTGATGATGGTGCTGATGTCCGCATTGCGATGACTGCCTGTCAGCTAAATCCGACAACTCAGAGTTTGGGTTCAGTTGTCAGTGAAACGGAATCGCCAGACCGAGACTTTTCAGAAGTTGTCATTGAATATAAAGACACTCAGGCGATTTTTAGTAATCTGCGTGATGATTCTGACTTGGAACAGATTGCTTCTCTTAAATCGAATGAAGGACTTGCCAGCCGAGGCATTATGCTCGGTGGAAAGGGGTTCTTGCTGAGGGACTCGCAAAGAAGCTTGATTGAACCGGATTTAATTAAAAGGTATGTGAATGGCAGAGACCTTCTCAGGAAATCTCGAAACCTAGTTGTGATCGATGCATTTGGACTGTCCCAAGGAGAGCTGCAATCAAAATATCCACGTACCTATGAATGGCTCTTGAATAATGTCAAGCCAGCAAGAGAGGCAAATAACGATCCAAAACTCAAGAAGGAGTGGTGGCTATATCGTCGATCGAACATTACAATCAGACAGGCTTTGAGCAATCTGAGACGATATGTTGTAACGGTCGAAACTGCAAAGCATCGAATTTTTTCTTTTGTTGATCGAGATATTATTTGTGACAACAAGATTCTGATCGTTGCCCTAGAAGATTCCTACGCTTTAGGAATTCTTTCTAGTGCTATTCATGTTCGCTGGGCTTTGGCGGTTGGTGGGCGACTGGAAGATCGTCCGGTCTACGTTAAAACAACTTGCTTTGATCCGTTTCCGTTTCCTGATCCAGACGATCGCCTCAAACAAGAAATTCGGGAACTGGGCGATCGGCTCGATACCCATCGCAAAACCGTGCAGGCCAACCACCCCGACATCACCATCACCGGGATGTATAACCTGCTCGAAAAACTCCGCGCCGGTCAACCCTTCACCGACAAAGACCGCGAACTGAACGATCGCGCCCTCGTCTCCACCCTCAAACAAATTCACGACGACCTCGATCGCGCCGTCTTCCGCGCCTACGGTTGGGACGACCTGATCCCCCAATGGGAACGGGCGCAGGGCTGTGCGTCCCTACCGGAGGAACCCGCCAACAGCCTCGATGAACAAATCCTGGAACGGCTGGTGAAACTCAACGCCGAACGCGCCGCCGAAGAACGCAACGGCCACATTCGCTGGCTGCGGCCCGACTACCAAGCCCCCGCCACCCAAACCACCCAAACCGCGATCGCCAACCTCATCGACAGCCCCGCGCCGATCGCCCCCGCCGCCGAGCCACAGCCCTGGCCCACCCAACCGAAGGCCCAACTCGCCGCCATCCGCGACCTGCTGCGTAGCAACCCCGGCAACTGGTCGATCGAGCAAATCGCCGCCCAATTCAAAGGCAAAATCACCGATAAACGCAGACAAGTTATTCGCGAAAATCTCGATCGCCTCGAATGGTTCGGCCTCGCCATCCAACAGGAAAATACCTGGCACTACGCCGCCCCCAGCCCGATCGCCTAGAACGACCGTGATCGATCAATATGTTGAGATATAGCTTCTTGGTCAGCAGTGTTGAATCTAAACACAAAACTTCATACTCTAGGCAACAAGAGTTTCTGGCAGTAAATCATAGCTCCAATGACTGATTGAGCCATAGCGACCGAGTACAACTTGCAAATATCGCAATTTATCTAGTAGC
>NZ_JACJSP010000031.1 GCF_014698235.1 Limnothrix sp. FACHB-406
ATCGGTTGGGACGCTTCCACCACCGGGGCGATCGCGTCTGGGGCAATCTCACCAATTGGCACATTTACCCCCTTTTCAGAGGTGCGATCGCCACCCCCCCCCTGTGTTGCTGCCAAGTCTGTCAACTTAACGTCAGAAGCATTGCAGGGTAAAGATTCTAGCGAGTTGACAGGGGTAGTTGACAGGGTGGTTGTCAAGTTGTTGTCAACTATGCTGTCAACTAAGTTGTCAACTGTCTGTAATCCTTGTGTAGTAATAGATTGAGGATGGTTGACAGGCGAAACAGGGGAAACACTATGGGGGGAGGGGGGGGGTGCAAAATCCTGGCACACGCTCTCACTTGATGTAGGTTGATCGTCAGGCACTCGATAGGACTTGCCACGGCGCGGCCCTGGGGTAGGCCGGCATTCAATTAGGCGCTTGCTCGTTAGTCGATGCAAGGCTTGGTAAATCGTGCCCTTCTCCCATGCAGACATTCGATCGCGAATTTCGGCCCCCTCGATCCAAGTACCCGGCCGTTCCTGCAAGAGCTGCAAGATCACGTCTTTGCAGGACTGATCCTGTTGGGCCGCCTCTGGGGACTCGCCAACTTGGCCACGGTAGATAAAGCTATTGTTCTCAGGGTCTAGCTCGATTTCCCATACCCCCGGTTCGGTGAATCGAGACTTATGGATCGCGAGATGGCGATCGACTGCCTTGGGGTGGTCACTGGACTTGGCAAGGTGCATCACCTGATCAACCAATGCGGTGATCGCCGTGCTGCCTGCGGCCTTCCCTACGCCCTTGTTTTCTGTGTTTTTGGAGTCATGGTGAATCCAGATCGACGCGCCCCCGTAACGAGCAATCAACCCACTGACCTGCTGTATAACAGCCCCCGCTTCGGTGGATTTTTCTTCGATCGCAAGTTGGTTGCAGACCAGGGCGCGAACGCTGTCAAGGATCACCAGGTCGGGCTGGAAGTGCATGAGCCAGCCTTCCAAGGTGGTTAGATCCTTGAGCGTCCACTTGCCATCGTCGGTATCGATTACCATCACGGGATCGTTATCCCTGAAGTCGCGACGGTCTAGATAGCTACGGGTTTGCTGCAAGCGCATGTCAGGGCAAATAATCAGCACCTTACCTTTCCGGCATTGCGCCCCCAAGAACGTGCCCCCGGTGGCAACGCCATAAGCCAAATCGAGCGCTAGCAGGGTTTTGCCGCAACCCGGCATCCCGCTAATCAGGCTGCTCGATCGAGTGCCGATCCAACCGTCTACCAGGTAGCTAGCGGCCGCGGTTTCCATCGCGTTTAGCTCTGCCAACGACAGCAGCCGGGGCGGTTCGGCCGATCGCCGTTGCGCTGCCAACGAATCATCGGTAAGCCTGCTGAAATCTTGCTTGGATAGGTTATGACTCCAGCAAATATCCCTGGCCTTTAGCACTTTGGCGTAGGTGTCGGTTTCAGCCAAGTAATCGGCCACGGCCAAGCGCAACTGGTAGACCGGATCGTTCTCCACCGCGGCCCGGCGCTGGGCATCGGCCGCGCGGTGGATTTCGGCCTCCAGGCGCTGGATGAAGTCAGGCACGCTCATGCGATCGAAGATGTCAACAACATCCCCCTTATCGGCTAAATCGGGGCAAATTGCCAGCGGATCGATCACCAGGCAGGGGACGCGATCGGCTGCAAAGGATTGGGCCAGCCCCTCGGCCTTGCTATGCCCCGTGCGATCGTTGTCAGGGATGACGATCGTCATCAGCCCCTCGCTTGCCAAGCGCTCTGCCAACGCCTTTACGGCCGTGCCCCACTCGCTGCCTTGCAGGGTGATTGCTGCCAAGCCAGCCCGATCGCGTAGGCAATCAACGCATTGCTCGCCTTCCACCACCACGATCGCGTTCTTGGTGCGATCGGATTGGGCCCCCGCGATCGCATCATCAATCCGGTAGGCCGGCCATGGGCGATCGCCCTTGCCCATCACCCAACGCCCTTCACTCTGATGCCATTGCCGAAAGGTTTTTTCGCGTCCCTTGGGTTTGGCCGGATCATCCCGCTCGTACCGAACCACCCGCAAATCGGGGCCGTACTGGTAGACCTGTTCCCGCTGCCAACCGTGGTAGTCGGTGGCCGTGAATCGGGGGGCTTGGGTTCCCCTGGCTGCTACCAGGGTGATCGCATCAGGCAGCGTTGCGGGTAGGGGCTTACCGTTCTTATCGTTTTTCGCCCGCTGTGGGGGGCGGGGTGGGGCTGATTTGCGATAGTCCACCCGATTGCCCCCGGACTCTGCCAAGGCTTCCTTGAAGGGGCGGATCGCCTCTCGGATCTCTTCTGTGGTGCAACCATTCCAGCACTGATAGGCCCCGTCTTTGGGGTCGATCGTCAAGTTGTTGCCGTTGCAGGCAGGGCAAATATAACGATCCTTACCCTTGGCAGGCTCTAGGCGATCGGTAAACTTGCGGATATCAAAGGTTTCCAGGGATTGCATGATCTTGGCTCTAGGTAGGTTTGCGATGGATTGGAAGAGCGATCGCATTGCCTACGCAGAGCTAAAACCCGCTAATCCCGCGCTAGATTTCGGGGATTGTGGGATTGCGCTATAATTAGGGGTAGATTCGTCCTGAAATCGTTGTGGTGATTGGGTTTCAGAGGAAATCCTTGATATCGTATACCCGATATGGGAATCTGCTATAGTGGTGCTACGCATGTGCCAAATCCTTGCGCTCTAGGGCGCGGGTAGCTAATTTCTCAGGGCTTTAAAAACGTGTCTAGTTTGGCGACCTGAACGTTTTTGAAAGCAGAGAAAGCGGTTTAAATTTGAAACTACGAAAGCCCCGGAAGCCTTATGCTGCCGGGGTTTTTGCTTGTTTATTCAGGTAGTTTTCGAGGGCAATTAGGATTACCTGTGATCGATTTGCACCCATCGTTTTACTGCGATCAATTAACGCTAATCGCAGCGGTTCGGGAATACGAAAGCAGAGTTTTTTGCGAGTCATGATGACGCTTTGGGCTTGCCCCTCGTCGGACTAAAAGGATCATAGCTTATTTTACCCAAGCCCCGATCGGGTAAGGATTCCATCGACTTGAAACGCGCCAAAAATACCGTTTTTTAGCGCGTTTTTTGATCAGACTTTGGGCTTAACCGCCCCAGCATCGATGCATTTTTGATGCGGCTGAATTTTGTTGTCTGAGACTGATCGGCACTGCCATCGGTTGTTATCTGCCAAAAGCCAGTAATAACCGTTATGGGGTTGGCCCGTCGCGATGGTTGCCAGGGCCGGGGCGGTCACTGTGAGCAGCAACCCCAGGACTAGTAGGGGTAGGGCAAAACGGTTCATGGGCGATCGCTTCTAAGCCGGTTCTAGGACGGGTTCAACAATGTTAGCGGCTGCCCAGCGTTGTGAGTGCTGCGGGATGGGCTGATATTCCACGGTGCAGATCACGATCGCCTGATAGGGGTTCTCGATTTCAAAACCGACCGATTGAGGGATATAGGTGCGTGAATCGGTGACAACCCAATCACCACGCCGCCCCTCAATTTCAAAACCATCACCCCGGAACACAGGGAATCGATAGCCCGGTGCGATCGCGTCTCGATTGTCTGGAGCAAAAGACCATGACTGATGAACGATCGGGCAAAACGAGCCATGTAGCTGCAATGTACTTTGGACATCTAGCGGTAATGAGTCGGCATGGTCAAAGGTCACGGTGTACTGAATCAAGACTGGGCTATCCATCATCTCTATCCCTTTCTGCAAAGCTGGTTTGCGGCCCTTCAAAGAAGCACTGATAAGGTAACGGCCCCTTGTCGGTTGGGCCTTTCACGTCAAGCAACCGTTTTGATATCCGCTTGCCGATTTGCAGGCAGTGCTTGAGGCTTGCGGCGCTGTGGACATCGAACTTTTGATCGTCATGGAATTGATTGTCTGTCATGAGTCACTCCTCATTAGTAGGGGGTAATGAGATTTATTGACCCATGAAATTTCGTTTGACCAAAGTTAACAACCGCTAAGTGGAGGATAGATAGGTTATGGCTGTTGGCTTTGGAGGTTAGAGCAATGCGAGGACGCGCGCGGCTACCTAAATGGCCATGGGCGATCACCCAAAATTTCGATCACCCGCCGCATTTCGGTTTGCAGTCCGGTGATCTGTGTTTGGAGGGGTTCAAAGGCTTGGGCCGGGGTGATATGCCGTGATCACGATCCGACCATCACCGCTATGGATGGATTCGATCGGGTCGTAGGTGGCGTGACCGTACCAAACTTTGAGTCTTCCCCCATTGGCGGGGGCTGATCCTGTGCGGTAGTAACCGTGATCAGCCAACAGAGTTTCAAACTCAGAGCGGGGCATGGTGCGACGTTCGATCCGTCCAATTCCCTGTAGCTCATGCTTATCAAGGGTCATAGCTCCCTTGATAAGTCGTGAAAATTCGATAGCCGGGTAAGACAATCGCCACGCCCCAAAAGTCGTGAATCGTTCCGGGATAGGTGGTTTCAGCCTCGCATCCACCAATTCTCAGCACAGTATTTCCCCACCACGCATAGAAGCCAGGAATCAGCGCATCCATGCAATAAGCGATGTCGCGAGTCTGTGTTGCTGTGGGTAACGGGGTAGGTGTTTTGGTGTGGGTAGTCATGGGCGATCGCTCCCTTCATCGGTATCCAGCCCCGCCCACTCATCAGGGGTAATAGGGGCGTATTTCCCTGTAGCTAAAGCTTTCCACATCTCATCAGGGGTTAGCCCGCGCTTGGCTGCGAAGTAGGCCACCCGTTCCCTGATTTTGCCTTCACGCTCTTGCAATTTGCCGCAAAGCAGCGATTGGGCCTGCTGTCCAGCGGTTCGAGCGTTGATCGCCGCATCGACAGCCAGCAAATCGCCATACCACTCACCCAGGCTAGGGATGGTGAGCCGCTGTTCAGCTTTCCGAGGCATGGTCTCGACTCTGTAAGGTTTTCTGCCTTCCATTGTGCCCTCTCTGAGACAAAATCGAAACTTTTTGTCTGTTGATACTTGACAGATTAGCGCGTCTCGGGACAATATCAGGACAGAAACCGGACTAAAACAGGACAAAACTAAGGAATATGGCCAAGTACATTGACCCGCAAGACTTTGAGCCGATCGAGACCACGGCACTGGACAGCCAACCGGACGCACCCCAGACAGCAACCGGACTGACCACGGACGCAATGCAGGATGCTACCCCGTCCGTTGATGAGCCAATCAGTTTTGCTGAAGCCGCCCGGCTCCTGAATGCCAACGAATCAACCTTGCGCAAGCGCTGGTGGCCGCGCGTGTTGGAGGCTTGCCAAGACACCACGATCGAGCCGATCGCAATCGTTGGATATACCAAGGCTGGCAACCCGATCGCCCGCGTTTCGCCTGCTGGCTTTGAACTGCTGAGAACCTTTGCGCTGATTGCTGGTGATGTGGAAGCGATCGCCCGCTGGATTGAGCGTGTGCGGATCGAAAACGCCATCGATGACGCTGATGAGGTGATCGGGAATGAAGCGATCGCCCCGGAAGTTGAGCCGATCGCCCCTTGGGAATCGGCCGGGGCGTTGGCAATCGTGCCCTCGCAATCAGCAGCGATCGCAATCGATGGCGACTGGGTTCGCAATATCGATGAAGGGGTGGAGGCTGATTGGGAAGGAATCAGCCAGGCCCAATTGGACATCGCCACCACGCTCAACACCGGGGGCGCGGGATTGGCCCAAGCTATGCGCCGGTTGGCTCGATCGCACGTCGCGCAGGCGGCCGCCGTTTACGAGCATGAGCTTTCCAACGGATTGGCCCAAGTGTTGGGGGGAAACTTGCAAGCCGTTATGGGACAAGGCCAGCCCCCCGGCGATCGATCCTCAGTCGCCTGAAGCGGTGGCTCTTGGGGTTACTCCCAAAAAACAAGTGAGCCGGTCAGGACTGGTACTCCTAACCGGCTCGGTTGAAACCCTAGTTCTAAAAGGATTCTGACGTGATTCTATTCCAATCCCGTGGCGATCGGGAATCGTTTGACATTGCCCGTGACCAGGCCGAAACAGCAGCCCGCCGATCGGGGCTATCCCCCGCGCAAGCCAGCCGGGCCGCAACGGCTAACGCAAGGCTGGCAACTGGCCAAGAGCGCGATCGTCAGGCAGAGAGAGAGGCGATCGCCGCGATCAACCGCAAGCGTCGTGAATCGCAAAACGGGGGTGAGGCGTAATGGATTTTGCAATCTGCCTAGCCCTGGCTTGCCAGCCCCAGGAATTGCCCCAGGTACTCGATTGGATGCGATGCACGGGCCGGCGCGGTTGGGTGCAACGGTTGGAAGTGCGCCGGGGTTGCGATCGCCGCGATTGGTGCAACGGGGGTGATCGGTGATGCACCAACAGCAACAACACCGCCCTCACCCTGAGCTAACCGATCGCGTGGCATGGATGCCGGTATCGCTCCAATCGCCACCGCCGCCCCCGGCTCCAAAAGCCCCCCCGTTTGTTTTGCCCGTTGCCTGTTTCCTGACGGCGCTACTGGGTTACTCGATCGCCATGGGCCATCGGGACTGGCAATTGCTCCAGGCGAAACAGCAAGCCCAGCAAGCCCAGCAGGGATTGCAGCAAGCCCAACAGGATAAGGCTCGCTATTGCCAGGAGGGTAGCTGATGCCACGCACCGATCGGGTAGCAGTCCACTTGCTCATCGGGGCGGCCTCCATCGTCATCTCAGGCCAAGCCCCAGACAACAGCCAACTGAAGGGCATGGCCCAAACAGCCGCCGTGTTGGCAACCATCGCCACCACTGCTGAGATTGTGAGCCGCGATGTTTGAGCGCCTATTTCGCCCTACACCAGACGAATCACGGGCGATCGAGCAAGCCTACAAGCGACGGCTTAAAGCAGCCGATCGCAAGGTGGCCAAGGCTCAACAGAATATCGAATCAGCCAAGCGCAAGGCTAAACGAGCTGCCAAGCGCAAGCCCCAAGAAACGACCCCAGATGACTGGGAACAGCCACTAACCATCAGTGATTGGGAGTGATGAAAGATGACCGCTAACAATAACGGCCGCCTGTTGACTGACAGCGAACTGAACGAATTTTTAACTGAAGCTGGAATGACCAGCGATCGCTATCAGGAACATCAACGCCAAAAGCATGACCAGGCGATCGAGTCTGGCAACGCCGCAAAAGCACGGGATGTGATTTGGCGGGCCGCTTCAGATAAAAACCTCATCAACGAAGCGCGTGAACCCGAGCTGACAGAAGACCGGGCCGCCGCCCTCAAGTCCAAGCTCGGTTGGAAGTAGTAACCATGAACAGCCTTAGGCCTCACGCGATCGCAACCGGGTTGATCCTTGCTGGATCGATCGCAACGATCGCCCTCCATACCAGCGGGGACGTTGACAAGGCCAAACAGGCGGCCACCGTCACGGCTGCGATTGCCGGAACCGCTTTGGTTTTTAGCCGCAACCAATAGGAGCAATCAGCAATGTTCGGCATCCGTAAGTTTCTCAAGCGCCATTTTTCGGTGGAAGCCATGACCACAGCAGTCGAGCGCAAAATCGCCAGCGACATGGCTGCTAACCCAGCGCACCCCCGCAACGCGATCGGCGGGCAATTGATCGCCTCGATCCAATCCGTCCGTGAGCAAGCGATCGCCCGTCGTGAGCTTGAGACCCTGCTACCGGAATATCACAGCCGGGCCATGGCCTTGCTGGCAGATACCGATCGATTCAACAGCCAGACCCCTGAATGGCGAGGGGCACACCCTGACATCAGGGCCGCACTCGAAACCGAAGATCGCGCCCTGAAGGCAACAGCCAAGCGGATCACGACCCTAGCTGAAATCGCTGGCATTGACCTAGCTGTCGCCACCATCAGCAACGGCTAAACCACCGCCCCAAGTAAACCCTAGCCACCCCGCCCCGCGCGGGGTTTGGAGTTTTTATGCAGCCCATCAACATCAACATCCCGCAACACCAGCGCCCCCAACAGCAGCCACAGCAGCCCCGATCACTCCTATCCCAAATACCAGGGCCATTCGATTGGCTTGCCCCCCGGTCGATCGCACAGGCCGCGGCCCGGTTGCTGGTGAGCGTAGGGGGTGGCCTCATCACTGGGACGATCGGCCGGTGCGTCCAATGGGGGCCGGAAGCGATCGCCCTGGTGTTGATCGCGGCCCTGGCTTGCGCGATAGGTCTGGGTTTCCTGTGGAGGGCCGATCGGCGGGGCTGTTGGATCGCCCTGGCTTATGCCCTGTTTGGGGTGATCGGTGCATCGATGGCGATCGGTTTTGGGGGTGAGGGGTGATGATGCAAGACATCACGGGTTTGGTAGCAGGCAACCGCGATCGGCTGATGATCGATCGCGTCAAGACCTGGGGCGCGATCGCCGGGGGCTGTTTGGCAGTCACGGCCGCGGCCTACGCGAAACACCCCCTCAGTCAGGCAGTGTTGGGAGCCGGGGCCTTAGGGGCCGGGGTTTACGCGCAGGCTCTCGATCGCCGCGCCCGGTTGGGTGGCCAGTTGGCAGAATCAGCCGATCGCGTGGCAATGGAAGCGGTGATCCGTGCCTACCAGCAATCCCTATCGCCCGCCCAATTGCAGCAAGCGAGCGCTCTGCCTGCGGCCACCAGCGGCCCGTTGGAAGCACTCGAACAATTCGACTGGAATCTGTTCAACAGCCAGCCAGATATCTACGCGCACCTGGCAATCGTTGGCCCAACGGGTAGCGGTAAATCAACGCTGGCTGAAATCCTATGCACCATGCTTGGGGGCATCACAATCGCGATCGCACCCCATAAAAAGCCAGGAGATTTTGCAGCATTGGGCGATCGGGTCTATTGCGGGGGGCGAAACTACGGAACGTTGGATGATGAGCCGGCCGATTTCCAATCCCTGCTTACGGGTAGGGCTGGCAAGGTGACGGCCGTGGCCGTGGTCAAGGCGATCCATGCTGAGATGGATCGCCGCTATGAACTGCTATCCAATGGTGATGACCCGGGCCCCATGGTGAATCTGGTGTGGGATGAAATCCTGGCAACGTTGGGAGAAGTGCCAAAACTCGCTAAAACCTACCTGCTACCACTGCTGAGAGAAGCGCGTAAGGTGCGATTGCGCGTGATTGCCTTGCCCCAGGATGACCAAGTGGAAAGTCTGGATATCAAGGGGCAAGGGGCCGCCCGGTCAAATTTGGTTTACGTCCGATTGGGCAAGACTGCGATCGCCCATGCAAAGACACTTGCCCCAGACGTTGCGGCATGGGTTGCCAGCCAGGGCCGCCCGTGTTTGGTGGAAGATCAACCGGCTATCGTGCCCAGCTTCGGAGCATTGCCCCCCGGCCCAATGCCAACGGCGATCGCCCCAGTGCAACACCAGGACGATCGGGAGCTGCTGGCAAGGTGCTGGGATAGCGCGATCGAAGTTGGGCATGAAACGATCCAAGATGAAGCGATCGAGCCATCAGCCGGTCAGCAAGAATTGATCAATTTATTGGTAGAAATCGCCCGCAAAAATGGCAGTATCACGGCTGCTGATTGCAAGCGCTCTAGCCGCAAGTTCAAGGCAATTTCCCCTGAAGCAATCCGAGAGCTTTTTTTGATAGCGCAAGCGGTCGGTTTGGGGGTGGTAGACGGTGACGGCCAATCAGCCCGATTCACTGCCCTAAAGCGCGACTAAGGAGACTGTCTACCCGCGTCTATCGCCCGCTCTGTAAGGGTAGACAGCGGTAGACAGTAGACGGCCGGTAGACGGTAATCGCAGCCCCCGATAGACGGTACAGATTTACTAAAAAAACCACAAACGCGCCCTAGCCCCAGGGGCGCGGTTTTTGTTAGAAAACCTTTGCGCAAATCTTTGCACCAAGTTTTACCAGGGGGCTAGCTTACGCAAATCGTTCCCGAACCTATTGCGACTTCCCAAAACGATCACTCCCCCGCCCCGGCGGACTCCGGCTGAGGCGCGTAAATTTTGCAGCCAATTTCGTTTCTGACTAGCCGGAAATGAAATTGACCGTGTTCGGCCCTTAAGGATCGAACATGGGCCGCGCAGTGACTAAACACGCGGCCCCTAGGTATCGCGTGATCATGCTGCCGTGCTGTGGAGCCGGTCACTGTCACAGCGGACGTTTTTTGGAGCGATCGAGCTTTCCATAGGGCGCTGTCAACTGTAGGGGGGTCGTTCTCAACAAAGGGGTGATTATTTTTGCTGCATGGGGTTAATTACGGTCTAACCGTTGCGGGGCTTGGGTTTCAGCGTTTCTCTCAATGCAACTTTATTACGGTAATCTTGCATTCAATCTTAGGCCCCTGACGGGGGGCGGGTTTCGGCTGTCACACCACACCCCGCCCCGATCGGTCTATTGGGGTTGGGCCGCCCGTGCCCGCTGCGCGTGTAGTTCAGCAAGCGCCCCGCTGCATTGGGCGATCGTCTGAATCAAAAACGCCTCATCGCCCAACTCTTTGGCCCGGTGAAGGATCACCTGCAATTGCTCGATCGATTCATCGTCAATTTTGGGACGGGGGGTGATCGCCAGGTGGGAACGGATCATGTTGCGGCGATCGAGTGCTGTGGTGGTTTCCATGGGGCTGTGGCGTTGTGGTAGGTGGGGATCCGTGTAGCGGTTGGCTCAACCCGTTTGTATGTAAATACTGTAGCGTAATGTATAGCCATTTGTTAATACAAGTATAGCAAGTTAGCTATACAACCTGCTTATCGGTGCAACACAATCGTATAGGCTAGTGCTTATACAATAGCCTATACATCACGCTAGATTACACGTTGAACTTGCGTCCTGTGGCGATATACACGCTGCTAGCGGCCGCTTGGACAGCAGCATCAGGCGCATCAGGGGGCATAGCCGATCGTGCTTGCTGGTAGCAGTAGCTATAGAGCTTGGCTTGCTGGGTCACAAAGTCTGCGATCGCCTGCTTATCAAGTTCTGGCTTGGGGGGCGCTGCCTGGGGCACGGGGTGGTTCACCGGTTGGGGCTGTTGGGTGATCGCCACGGGTTTGAACTTGCCCTTAGCGTCCTGTAGCAATGCGATCGAGTCACCCCGGCGGTACGATTGCAGCTCATCCGGCTTGCCCCAGATTTTTTGCTCACGCCCATCGGGCATGGTTACCAGGACATTGCAGCTTGGGCCGTACTGGCCATCGAACACGCGACCGGCGGGGTATTTAATCGTTGCGGTGGTTAAGGATTGCATGGGTCGATCGGGTAGGTGTGGATTGATTGCAGGCAGGGGCCGAGCGGCCGGCCCTGGGGCGTGGTTACCAGCCCAGATCGGCCTTAGCCAGTTCACCAGCAGCAATCGCTGCCAAGTCATCCAAACGCTTACGATCGCTCAATTCCACAGCCGCAACATGTTTGCAGTAGGGACGATCGCGCCCCAGTTCCGATTGCTTGCCAAAATCGTGGCAATCGCAGGCCAGGTACTCGCTATCAGGATCGGGGAACACGTAATGCGGTTCATCACCCCCGGTCACATCCCAACCATCGGGGGCCGCTTCCACCGTGAGCGCTTGCCCCCGATCGCGCCGTTGCCGATCGTGTTCCGTTTCCAGTTCGTCTAAGGGGATTGCCACCGGGTAGACCGCGCCCGATTCCAACACCAGGGCATAATCCCCAACCGTCTCGATCGATTCGATCTTGCGCGGGGTGGTTCCAAGCAATGCAGCAGCCAAAGACTTTTGAGCGAAGTAGACGGGGCTGAATGCGGTTAACATGGCTTTAGACCTTTGTTGGTTCCAACACCCCGCCCCCGGTCTCAATCAGTGGTGGGGTGTTGTTGTCTGTATGTAAACAATGTAGCTAACTGTATATACATCAGTCAACACCCAATCAATTACGATATAGCGCAACGTATAGCTATTTGTATAAGCAATATTGATAGACAATCGTATAGACAGAGTGCTAGTATCTAGATTGCGCTGCTAGCAATTTGATATACAAAACGCTAGAAACGATATGAAACAACGCACAATTGTATAGTACAACGTATATTTATTCGTATAACAATGCTGACAGACAACTGTATAGACAAATTGCTAGCACTCAAGCTACACTGCTAGCAATTTGATATACAGAACGCTAATAACAATGGCTAAGAAGCAATACAACGCACGGCTAGAGCAAGACGCAATCGAACATCTCCAGGCGATCGCCTCAGAAAGCGGGGCATCGGTGGCTGGGGCGATCGAGGCCCTTGCTTACTGGTTAGCTGGTGACGATCGGGCCCTGGCTGATTGCCCACTGGCTTTGCGAGAAGCGATCGCCAACCGATCGGGTCAAGGGGCGATCGCGCAGGTGGTAGCAGCTCCCCCGGCGGCCCCCGACCCTGACGTGGCGGCCCTGGCTGCTGAGACCGTGCAAAACGCGATCGCACAGGCGATGGCCCCCGTGCTGGAAAGGATCGAAGCGCTGGAAAAGTCAGACGGGGCGATCGCGGCCTAGCCCAACCGATCGCCCCAGCTCCCCCAGAACCCAGCTCCCCAGCAACACCGATCGCCACGGCCAACACCGCTACACGGCTAACCATTGATGAGGTGTGCGATCGCCTAGGACTCAGCAGCAAAAACATTGCCAGAACCGCTAAGGATGCTGGCCATGCATCAACTGACCGCTATTTGGCCAGCCGTGGTTTTGTTGTGGTGGGGAAAGATGGCAGGCGCAAGCTCTATGCCCCAGCAATTCCGAACTAGGCGATCGCCTGGGGCCAGTTCCCCAGCTCCCGGCTATTTCAGGTCGTAGACTTTCAGGACTTCATCGCCATAGTGGTTAATCACCTTGACCGCGATTTTGCCCGTGCTGGGTTTGGGGAACGGCCGGCTAGTGGTGGAATAGAGCACTTCCCAGGCCTCGGGATCGATTTCTGCTTTCAGGGTTTTTTGCAGCTTTTCGTAGGGTCGATCGGCTCCTGTGAAGTAGGCGTGGCGAACGTAGAAGCTTTCTTCGTTGTAGTGCGTGTCAATGAACCAGGCGGCAATATCATCGGTTGTGCTGCTACGGATTTGGCCAGTGGTTGGGTCGTAGATATCCAGTCCCTTGAGCGTAACGGTGTATTGGCCATCCTCTAGGCGATCGAGCGATAGGTCTGGCTCCCCAAACACCACAAACAGGTTGGCAGCGCTGGTTTTTTTCAGCAGCCCATCATCGAGCATCAGATCGGGATTGATCCGTGTGATTAGGATTTGGAGATTGCCATATCGTTTCGACTCTTCCGTGACGCTGGCATCAAAGGCAAAGGCACAGACAACCAACGTATCAAAACCAAACCCCTTGACGGCCTCTTTGGCGGCTTCTCTGATATGATCGCTCCCTACGGTTCCATATTCCGGGCCAATTAAGACGGCCACGGTTTTGTGATCGCCGTCGCCATCGCGATAAGTCCCGGTGGCATGAATCCAACCTTTCGACGCGCAAGGCTCTAGGGTTTCAAACTCTAGGCGCTCGCCTTTCTTGGTGTTTTGCACACCAGCCCTGCTCAAGTTCTCGATCACCCGAGTTTCAAACTGATCGCTGGCCATGACCTGCCCGGCCCGTTCGGTTTTGGGACGTTCGCCATCGGAATCGAGAACCCGGTGGGGTGAAAGGCTTTCAACCGTGAAGGGGCCGGTTACGCGCAGCCGCTTTTTATCCTCATAGGGCTGGTCATAGAGGGTTTCTTGATCGGCGCGTTGGGCGATCGAATCATCGATCTCCTGTTGCCGCTTGCGTCGCCATTCCCACCATTGGGCGTGCTGTTTTTTGGCAGCAGCAGGCCAGGTTTCTGCTGTCTCGCGGGGAATCTCCCACTCTTGCCAGTTTTGCCCCAACAGCCGGTTGATTTCAGCGCGGCATGGGTCTAGTTTGGCTTGCCATTTTTCATGGATGGTGTCGATCGCTTCATTGTTGGCGATCGACTTGAGCGTGATGTGGGGAACGGTGCGATAAACAAAGCCTTTTTTGATGTCATTTTTGGTGGCTTGCGGGGCGATCGGCTGGCCGGTCAAATCAGCCAGTTTTGCCAAGCCTTCAGGGGAATCTTTCAGCAGGTAATAGGGATATTTAGCGGTCATCAATCGCGTGCGAGCCAATGCCAACGCAACGCGACTGGTATCGATCGTGATCCAACGTCTCCCCCACTGTTCGGCCACATAGGCAGTAGTTCCCGATCCGCAAGTTGGATCTAGAACTAAATCGCCTGGATCAGTAGTCATTAAAATACAACGGGCAACTACTTGAGTTGAGGTCTGTACTATGTAAATCTTGGGGTCTAAGCGACTTTGAATTGCTCCACTAATGTCATACCAAGTATCATCAACCATGCGCACGTAAAAATCATCCAGACGGCGCAAGTAATTAAGACTCGCCTTTGACGGTCTAATTCGATCAGCCTTATCAAGACGAGTCATACCCAAAAGAGTAGTCTTCCACTGTCTCCCTTTAGGATATTGATAAGATTTCCCCTGAAAATCAAATTCAAACAGACAAGATTTTACATTATTGAAGGGCCCAGACAAATCACCAAGCCTAACAAATTCTCCGTCTGTATTAGAGCGATAATGAGGATCTTTTGCGACTTCTTCTGATTTATCGTAAAAGAGTTGGTGATACTTTAATTTTTCATTCTTACTATACCAAAGAATATAATCGACGGTTCTAGGCAAATCGCCTTTACTTAAGCCACTTGTTTTTTTAACAATTATATTCGCATGGAAATTTTCACTACCAAAAACTTCATCCATTAAGCAACGAACAAGATGCACATTCTCATCGCCAATTTGGACAAAACAACTACCTGTTTCTGTTAGCAATTCTCGCGCGACCATCAGGCGATCACGCAGATAGCTGAGATAGGAATGAATCCCCAGTTCCCAAGTATCCCGAAACGCGCGAATTTGTTCCGGTTGGCGCGTTGTTTCTTCCAACTTGCCATCCTTCACATCCCGTTTGCGCGTTGAAACCTGCCAATTAGAACCAAACTTAATCCCATAGGGCGGGTCAATATAAATACATTGCACCTTGCCCCGTAGCTGTTCCTTTTCCGCTAGGGAATTCATCACCACCAATGAATCACCCAAAATTAGGCGATTTGTCCAGTCTGTTTCATGCTGATAAAACTCAATTCTCTTTTCAAAATCTAAATCGCCTTGAAAAACAGTTGCGAATAAGTCGAGCTGTGCTGCATTTTCACTCAACTCCGTATCGTCTGATTTCTTCCGAAATTCTTCAATTAAGTGATGAGAATCAATATGTTCTTGGATATGAATTGGAACGGCCAGAACTTCTAAATCCTGCCCATCTTGTTCATCTTTTCCTTTCCAAACCAACTGTGGGTCAAGCGCCGTATCACGGGGGTAACGAATCTTTTTTTGTTCTTCTTTCACAGCAAATACTTGGTTTTCTTGAGTCGGTATATTGAGACGAGTATCATCGTGCTTAATATAATCTATTTGAGTCATTTTTTCGGAACTGCTTCTAGTCTTTTTAGAATGAGGCATAGGATTTCAAAGTGAAATTAGAGAGGGATTTAATCACACAAAATGGTCAGCCAGCTTCAAACCTGATTGGTATTCGCACCAAAAACAACATCCTCATAGACCATTGCCAAGCTGCAACTAAAATCTAAACTCTTAAATGGCACA
The DNA here is from genome assembly GCF_014698235.1 of Limnothrix sp. FACHB-406. NCBI lineage: Bacteria > Bacillati > Cyanobacteriota > Cyanophyceae > Pseudanabaenales > Pseudanabaenaceae > Limnothrix > Limnothrix sp. FACHB-406. The sequence continues at coordinate 15,562 of NZ_JACJSP010000031.1, forward strand.
ATAATTTCTGAAAGATCCATTGATTCTGAATCAGATTCAACATCACCAAGATTATTATCCTGGGGACTATAACTTTCAAAATCCCAGCGTTTTGACTCTCGATGATAATAGCAATCAATTGCAGGGCGATCGCTCGCAATCAAAATATACTCCTGCAATGATTCCAGCCTGCGATATTGCCGAAACTTTTCAGAACAATCAAAAGCCTGTGTTGATGGCGATAAGACCTCAATAATTAGACAGGGATGCCGCAAGCCCTGAATTGCATTAAAATCCCGTGCATCACAAGTCACTACCAGGTCTGGATAGAAAAATGGCCCCTTTTCGCTAACAAAGACCCTGGCATCACTACCATAGAGACGGCAGTTTTTTTGCCGCATATGATTACGCAAGAGCGCCACAAGGTTAATCGCGATCGCACTATGAGGCAACGTGCCCCCAGACATCGCGTAAGCTTGCCCATTAAAGTATTCATAACGCTCAGATTGCTGGGCTTCCCACACCAGAAACTCTTCTGGGGAAAAATAATGTTGATCAGAAAGCGCAATCATAAATTTACTCCCTATCAGACAGGGCTAACGAATAGCAATAGTTGGACGGCCCGCGATCGCATTTCGCAACCGTTCAGGCGTGACATTGTAGGGATCGATTACTTCCACAAACGCCCATCGCCCAAATCCCCCATGCTGGTTAACAGCAGTCACCCAATACTCGCGAGCATAGCGAGTTTTATCCTGCTTTGTAGAGTCAGGTTTTCCCGAAACTTCCAAAATTAGATTCAATGGGTTTTCGACATCACCATCATTCCACTTGATCAAAAAATCAGGAATGTAGTTATGTTGCCGTCCATTAATATCAACATAAGGAATTGAAAACCCCAAATTCTGGTTTTTGGCATAGCATATTACTTCATCGCACTGGGTTTCTAAAAAAAATGCCATCTTTTGTTCCCAGCTATCCGTATCAGCCACCATATGGGAAATATGGCATTTATCAAAACGAGTGGCATAGGTTGATCGGGTCGTGAAAAAATCCACCCCGTGCGTACTGCCAATGACGTTATCCGGCGGCAAAATCGGCTTCAAAAACTTGTTTGGATCGCCCCGCATGATCGCCTGATAGATCGCATCTGAGGCGCTGTAAGCCTTTTCGGTCAACAGCAGCATTTGCGGATAAGTTCCGGCCTTGCACTCCAAACACCGTTCTAGCCATTGTTTGGTGATGCTCAAAATCTGGGGAAACAGCCACGCTTGCACATCTGGCTCAAATTGGTGTTGGGCCGGGCGATCGCGCTTCTCGCTGCCATCCACCCGGTAGTAGCGCTCTAGCACCAACTTAGCCAGCAAAAACGCCACCTCTTGTTCCCGGCGTTCCTTCAGCTCATCAAGCCGGTGAATGCTTGACTCCCCCACGATCGGCGCATTTTCCACCCATGTGGGAATATCGCCCGTACTCAAGACATAGCGCCCCTTCAGGCTGGCTGTTAGCTCGACTTGGCTGCTTTCCAGGCGATAGCCCAACACGCGGGGAAAGGTAATGGCAAGATGGGCCCGATCGTCCAGCGCTCGCACCCGCACCGCTGCCTTGATCGTGGGCGGTTGCACACCTGATGCCGCACAGGGAATAAAGGCAAATGGCACGCCATAGACTTCTGCATACTCTGGGGCAAAGCCATCAAAGGTGATGGAGTGATCATTGACCGTAATAGTTCGGGGTTCCACCGCATAGCTAATCCGTCGCAAACCGCGCCCCACCACTTGCTCGCACAGCAGTTGCGATCCAAAGGCCCGCACGCCCAAAATATGCGTCACGGTGTTGGCATCCCACCCCTCTGTCAGCATCGAAACCGACACCACACACCGGATTTGCTCGCCTAACTTGCCCGCCTTGCCTACGGTGTTCATGGCCTCGCGTAGCAAGTCAGCATCGGTCAACTTGTCAGGATCGGAGCCGGGGAACCGATCTCGATATTCCGCCTTGAATTCGTCAATTTCGGCGGCCGCCATTTTCCGAAAATCGGGACTCAGGCCCTCACCCGATTCCAATTGCTCGCTATCAATCAGCAGGGTTTTAGGTCGGGCTGACCAGCGCCCATCGGCCACATTGCTGAATAGGGGCAGCTCCCCTGGGGCCAAAATCGGCTCGCCAGCGGGGGTGACTTTGCCCGTTTCGCGCCCGGCCACAAAGTCATAGACCAGCTTGGAAACGGTGGTGTTGTTGCACACCACAATGAACACCGGGGGCGTTTGCCCGTTGGCGATTGCCTCAGGATCATCAGCCCAAACCTTAAAGCTCTTTTCGTAGTTGCTGTAGAGGCTACGCAGCGCCCCCTCTAGCTCTTTTGGGATCGCGATCGCCCGATCCTCGATCGCCTGCTGTGACTCTTTGGCGGCCCGCCCTTTTTTTGGCAAGGCTTCTCGCACCACGGGCCAAATGTGGCGATAGATCGGCAGCTCCCCCCGTTGGCGATCGTCATCGATCGGCACGCGGGGAATTTTGACAATGCCACTCTCGATCGCCTCAATCAGCGAAAAATCGGACACCACCCAGGGGAACAAATCGCCCTCGGGATAGCCCGACCCCTTCAGAAAAAACGGCGTGGCCGATAGGTCATAGATCGCCACAATCCCCACCTTGCGGGCGATAGCCTCCAAACCAGAAATCCACAGGCTGGCCGATTCACTGTTGCGCTTGGCTTCCGTCAGATCATCGCCCTTGTACTTCTGCTGAGAGGCGCGATCGGGGTTGGGGCGATAGCAGTGGTGGGCCTCATCGTTCAGGACAATGATTTGGCGCTTGTTCCCAAAATCTCGACAGACTCGCGCCGCCATCTGGTCTGGGGTTTCCTTGAAGGCTTCTGCATCAGGATTCGCCGTGCGCTTCGTAAATGCGGCCGCCTTTTCCATGCGTGGATCGGCCGTCTCTTTCAACTTGAAGCTGTGGTAGTTGGTGATCACGATTTTGGCGCGATCAAGCTGGGGCCTCAGGTCGATCGGCACTAAATCCAGCGCTTGGTAATAGTTGCCTGAATCGTTGGGGTTCAAGACCCGCAGGCGATCGCGAATCGTCAGACCAGGAGCCACAACCAAAAACGCATCGCTGTAGCGCCTCAGTCGGGGGTTGGCGGCCTTGTTCAACACCTGCCAAGCCACGATCATCGACATCACCACCGTTTTGCCCGTGCCGGTGGCCATCTTCAGGGCCATGCGCAACGCAGGCAGCAAATCAGGGTTATGGCTATCGGCCGCCGCCCTGAGCTGATCCAAAATCCAATGCTCATTGCCATCGCGGGCCACTTCTGTCAGGTAGATCAGCGTTTCCAGCGCCTCAATCTGACAAAAAAACAGGCGGCGATCGCGATCGGGTCGTTGCCAATGCTCTAGCAGCCGTCGCGATGTAGCAGTAGCGCCCCGGTAGCCATCCCGTCGCCACAACGTCAGGCGCGATCGAATCTGATTGACCAGATCGTTTTCCCGGGATTTTTCCTGAATCGCCTCAATTCCCAGCTCTAATTGAGCTGATTTGCGCCTTGGGGCCGGAATCGGGATGAAATATTGGCTTTTTCGGCGCTCAGGCGCAATCTCGCCTGTGATCCCTTCATCATCAAAATGAAAATGGCGCTGCGGCTCTTCAAAAGCCGACGTGATCACCGGATTTTCGATAATGACAGGGCGGGGCATGGACGGGCATAAGCATTTTTCTAACTAATCTTGCCTTGAAAAGCTCCCATTCATCACTCCCACCTGATAGCTAATTCACAGATCTCTCCTACCCCCCAAAAGCCCAAAAAACAACGGAATAAAGAGATCGGAGAGTTTATACCTAGTTTTCTGCGATCGCGCGCGCGTTCCGGTGGGATGCGTGTTTGCGTATAAGCCACAATCCCCATAATCTAGCGGGGGTTTAGCGGGATTGCTTGATCGGGTGCGCCGGTTGGATTGCCCATGCAGCGGCTAGCCGATCGGGGCGCGGTTAAGGCAATGGCGAGAGATTACCGATCGCCGATCGCCCGCCCATGCCGTTTTGCTCATGTTGGAACAGGTAGACTGTGCGATCGCCCTCAGTCACCACTGCATTGATACGCACGATGCCCACGTACTGAGGCCCCCATTCGCAGCTATGCCAGACCCGATCGCCAACTTGCGGGGGCCATGACGGGGCGATCGGTTGGGACGCTTCCACCACCGGGGCGATCGCGTCTGGGGCAATCTCACCAATTGGCACATTTACCCCCTTTTCAGAGGTGCGATCGCCACCCCCCCC
>NZ_JACJSP010000032.1 GCF_014698235.1 Limnothrix sp. FACHB-406
GCTACTAGATAAATTGCGATATTTGCAAGTTGTACTCGGTCGCTATGGCTCAATCAGTCATTGGAGCTATGATTTACTGCCAGAAACTCTTGTTGCCTAGAATATGAAGTTTTGTGTTTAGATTCAACACTTCTGATCCAAACTAAATTGGTTACCAATGCAGGCGGCTAATCGCAGCGCCCGTTGCACAGAAACATCCAATTGTTGGATCTCATGAACCATCAAACTAATCACATTTTCGGTGATCTCAATAGGCGGCAAATTTTGAAAACTCCATTCCCATTGCCCCGTTCCCGATTCAAACCAAATGACCCCTTCAACATAGAGGTATTTAAACAACTGCGTTAGGAAAAATGGATTTCCCTGGGTTTTTTGCACCAACAATTGGGCAATGGGTTCCACGGTTGCCAACGGTCGGTGCAAGGTGTCTCCCACCAAAGTCAACACATGATCCAGCGTCAGGGGCTTGAGGGTAATGGTTTGCAGTTTGGCTCCCTCCGCTTCGATCGCCCCGAGCATCCGTAACAGGGGATGCATAGAGTCCACTTCATTATCGCGATAGGCTCCCAACATCAACAGGTATTGCCCATCAGGATCAGTCATTAACTGTTCAATGAGTTGCAAAGAAGCCGCATCAGCCCATTGCAAATCGTCTAGGAAAATGACCAGCGGTTGATCGACCTGGCAGAACACATGAATGAAGGTGCGAAAAACCAAGTTGAAGCGATTTTGGGCTTCGGAAGGGGGCAACTCCGGTACTGGAGCCTGGCGACCAATGATCGATTCCAATTCGGGAATCACATCGGTAATGATGGATCCGTTGCTGCCTAAAGCTGCGGTCAATTTTGCGCGCCAAACGGCAATTTGCTCATCCGTTTCAGTCAGTAATTGCCGCGCCAGTTCACGAAATGCTTGAATGGGTGAAGCGTAGGGAATATTGCGTTGAAATTGGTCAAACTTGCCACTGATGAAGTACCCACGCTGGCGGGCGATCGGCTTATGCACCTCATTCACCAAAGCCGATTTGCCGATGCCGGAATAACCCGCCACCAGCACCATTTCCGTATTTCCCGCGCTGACGCGATCGAACACATCCAAAAGCTGTTGCACTTCCATTTCCCGCCCATAGAGCTTTTGGGGAATGCTGAACGTGCCACATTGATCGCGCTCCGCCAGAGGAAACGGGGCGATCGAACCAGACCGCTGCCACTGGCTCAGGCATTCCTCCAAATCCCGCTGAATACCATAGGCGCTTTGGTAGCGTTCTTCTGCCGTTTTGGCCATCAGCTTCAAAATCACTGCTGACACTTGAGGCGGAATTTGGGCATTGAGGTAGTGAGGCGGAACGGGTGACTTTGCAATATGGCAATGTACCAATTCCATGGGATCGCTGGATTGGAAAGGAAGCTGGCCCGTTAATAACTCATAGAGCGTGACACCCAAAGAATAAAAATCGGTTCGATAGTCCACCGTGCGGTTCATGCGTCCCGTTTGCTCTGGCGACACATAGAGCAACGTTCCCTCTAAAAGATTGGGACTACTGAGGATCGGGTGTTCCTTGGAAAGGCGAGAGGCGATCGAAAAGTCTGTTAGCTTTAATTGCCGAACCTTAGGTTCAAAGATTAGATTATGTGGCTTAATATCCTTGTGAATAATCTGGCAATTATGCAGCCGTCCTAAAATTGCTGCCAACTGGCAACCAATCCATAGAATATCATCCAGTGAAAGCGACTGATTTTGGAGACAAGAGATCAAGTCACACCCTCCAAAATCCTCAAGCACTAAAAAGGGTTTGCCCTGGATTTCATCAAGTCCATAGGTTTCCACAACCCCTTCTAGATTTAAATCTCTGAGCACTTCATATTCATGTTGAAGCTTAGCCAAATCAGCCCGATTGGGATAATCAGAAGCCACCGTTTTTAAGATGACTGGCTTTTGCTCTGGTTGTTTCACCGCCCGATAGACAATTGTCCGCTCGGTTGTTGAAAGAACTTCCGAAATTTGATACTGAGCAAACACGTCCATAACAATTTAGTGGCAGCGTAACTTACAAACAGAAACAGAATCAGGGCAGAAATAAAATCGGAATATGATTAATCTTGAAGGCTGTAAGTCAACCCTGAACCTAGATTCACATGAATTTGTAATTATTGCTTGATTTTGCTAAATTGTCATGCTTTTACTAAATTTTCGCTCTTATTCCCAAAATCAATTGATCTTGGTTCACCAACTAAAGACCTGCCCACTGAAGCGATTGGCTGTGTCGAATTTAGATTGGTAATCAATGTTCAAATTAGATGTTATGACATCGATCACGATTAGACATTAGTAAAGTAATATTAACATCAAATCGTGATCGACGACGACTCCATCGCAGGCAAACGCTAGCTAAACCAACGATTTATTAATTGCCATAGGGCAATAAAGGGAAAGAATAGCCGCAAATACCAGGGCGAAACTTTTCCATTCCAAGGCAGTCCCCGCTTGTAGCGTAAGTAGTCTGACCAACGGCGAACTGCAAACACAATTGGCTCCTTTAATTCCCAAATTTTGCAATAGGGAGCCTTGACTTGATAAGCGTCAATGATGGCGTTCACGGCCCGGCGCGCTGCTTCATTGGCTCCTTCCATGGTTGCCAAGTCCGTATTGGTGCGCACATAGTCTGAGGCCAAGAAAAAGTTGGGAATCTTGGTATGGGCTTCCGGACGCAGCACCCAGGTATTCACCAAATTAACCAACAAGGGTTCGCCGTTGACGTTGGCGTTAGGGTCACCAATACGGCTCTTATAGAGCAGCCTTTCTCGTCCCAATCGCTCATGGAAGCGTTCGAATGGATGTGAGAACTCCAGGTGCAGTTTCTCGTTAGGCACTGGCAGCGGAATCGGCCCCACAAATCCCTTCGCCACTAGCGCATTCACCGCCAACCGGGCTTGGCTTTGATCCACATTGAGATATTCAGCAATCTCCTCCAAGTTAACTTCGCGGTTCTGGTGATGAATCCACAAAAATAGATCCTTGAAGAAGTCAGGTAATGCACCATTCAGGACTTCATCGAGTTTTTCAGGATCGGTTGCTAAGTCACAGCAGTTGTGAACGATATCGGGATCCAAAAACCAGCTATGAAGATCCTCATCTTTCAGGAGTGGTTTCCCCTTTTCCTTCAAGGAGCGCTTCATTTGCTCCCACACTTCTTCCTTAATCTCCTCGGGGTTGCAAATTTGGGCTGGTTTGGGAATTTTCAGCCCCAACGTACCGTTAATTGCGCCCACTTCATCGGTGTTTGGGTTGATGAAGTAACCCCAGTTGGAGGGGATGGCGGAGATGATGCCCCGAACTTGCCCATCGCCAAATTGTTCAACGGGAAACTCTGGCCAAAACTTGGTTTGGGAAATGGACGTTAAGGCCCAAGGGGAATCCACATACAGCACGTGACCATGGGTGACGGGCACATCTCGGTTGAGATAGTACTGAATGCCGTTCATCCAGGCGGTGCTGGTTCCCAGGCGCTTGAGGTTGGCGAAGGTGGGGTCGCCTTGGATCAGGTCATCGGAGATCAGTCCAGCGATAATTTCTGCGGGCAAGGCAGCAATGTAAACATCACCCGTGACAAAGCGATCGACCTTGGTTTCTAGGTCAGTGACGATCGCCCCCGAAATTTTGGTGTTGCCTTGGGCATCCCGTTCCGTTTGGATGGAACGCAGGCGGCTGGAAAAATGATAGTCCACACCCCGGGCCTTGAGGTATTTTAGCCAGGGATCAATCCAAACGTCGTTGGTCGGGCCATTCAAGACGCGATCGGCGCTGCTGTTGCTGGGATCTACAATGCCCAACAAAAGCTGCAAGAAGATATCGCCCATGGTCTTGGTGCTGGCCAATTCAGCCCGGGAAGCCACCAGCGAAGTGGTTAGGCCGCGGGCCAGTAAATTTTGATAGGCGATCGACTTGTTTTGGGCATCCAAATAATCCCACCAACCAATTTTTTCGTATTCTCCCAGGCGGCGTTCTGGGCAGGAGGTTAGGAGTTGGAAAACTCGCTCCGCAAAGAACTCCAATTCACCCGGTAAGAGGTCAGCGGTTGCCCCTTGCAGCAAAGCCTGAAAAATGAGGATCAGGTCTCCTAGGCTCTGGGGAAAGCGATCGGGCAGGATAATGAGGTTTTTGTGGTCTTCATATTGGGCCAATGCTAGCCGAGTTGTGTCTACCAAATTGTCAAAAACCCTGCGCACTTTTCCCCCCTGAGGAGGCTGGTAAGGAATGCGCTTCATGGTATCGGTCACATGCCGATAAAAGCTGGGAAAGAAGCGAAACCCATGCTCACCCGGCAGGGGCTGTTTGCCTGGAGCGGCGCTGTCTGGCACTTTGATGCTGCGCGCCTTTCCACCCGCAATACTTTTGAGTTCATACACTTCAACGGCAAAGCCCCGCTCAACTAACTCGTGGGCGGCGCTCATTCCAGCAATACCACCACCGAGAATGACAACTTTCACCATGCTAAAGCTTCCTTAAGATGCCTAAGAGCCAACAAGTTTGCTTGGTTTGATTTGGATTCCCCTGTTTAGGATTGTTCCCAATCCGATACATAATCATGCCAAACTTCACTTGGGCTACGATCCCGAATGTTTCCCATCTATGAACTGTTGTCCATTAAATCTATAGTGCTTTCTCTTTCCGGAGATCGCAAGAGAGGATAAGGGGTAATTAATGAAAAAATAGTCGATGATTCAAGACAGTTCGCTTCAAGCTGAAGTGGTCTGAAACGGTCATTCAAATCCTTTTTCATTAAATGTGAATTTAAAAGGTGATTGAATTTAACTGGATTTTTACCTTGGATTATTAAATAGGCAATTTCTGTAAATTTACGGATCTTTTTGTATTGAGAACTACAAAAAATACGAGTTAACGTTGGATCATTGATCTGTTGTTCGATCGCCCTACCCGATCGAACAACAGTGAAAAAAGGCCCCTGAACTCGTAAAGCAGCAAAAATCGGTGAAATTGGGCGATCAATTCCCAAGACCGCCATTGGGCAACCAGTCCCGAGCGGAAAGCAAGGTGAACAGTCACATTTCACCCGCCAGCACTTCACCGATCCCTTGGCCCTCGGTCAGCCGCTTGAGGCGCAAAAGCCTTCATTAACGGCAGTTTGAAGACTTGACCTGGGATCTTGCGCACTGAAATCTTCATTGACCTGAGGGCCAGCCTTTCAACCCTTGAGTTACTTGAGTACCAATGGGGTTGTGGCATGATGGGTAGGCCCAATTTTGGTCATGGGTTGCGCCAAAGCTGCGTTCCAGGCTGGCAGTGCCCAAAGCCTGATGCGGCCCCAGGAAGGGCTGTGCCTCGCCTGCGATTCGAGTAGTCTGGTTTTGTCCTCCCCATGACCTTGGCCGTCATCAGGAATCGCCGCATGGTTAGCCCGCCCACTGCCCCGAACGACAATCCCGACTTTAATCCCGACTTTGGCTCCACCTTCGCCCCGGAAGGGCCCGATCGCCCCAATCGGCGATCGCTTCTGTGGCGGCGAATGGGGGCTTGGGCGGTGGAAGTGTCGCTGATTGCGGCCAGCGGCGGCTTGCCCTTTGCGATCGGGCAGGCGGCACGCACGGCCTTGGAGGGGCCGCCCGTTCCTCTGAATCCGGCGCTGGCCAGCGTTGAGGACGCGGCTGCTAAAACCTTTGCCATCCCGCCACACTTGCGCCCCACGGCCGTAGCTCCGATGACAAATCTCTTTTGGTCTGGGGCGTTGGTGTTGCCGATGGCGCTGGGCGGCTTACAACTTTTTTTGCTGGCCACTACGGGCAAAACTTCGCCGAAGGCCTGGTTTGGCCTGCAATTAACAGATGAGCAGGGACGCGCTCCCGGTTTGGGGCGGGTGTTGTTGCGGGAAGGGGTGGGCCGTTGGGGGCTGCCGCTGGGAACGGCCTATGGCGTGTGGCGGGCCAGTGGAGCCTATCCGGATTTATCGATTTTGCTGGGTTTGGCGGTGGTGGGGCTGGCGGTGGAGTCAGGAGCAGCGCTGTTGGATCCTCAGCGGCGGCCCTGGCGCGATCGCCTGGCCAAGACACGGGTTGTGGATTTACGAGACCCGGAAGGCTGGGTGGAACCGGGGATGGCGGCCATGGAGCCGGGGCCGATCGAACCGGCCACCATGGGCCGATCGATCCTGGTCAATGGTCGATCGGGCAGTGGTTCGCTCACGGAGCGATCGGCAGCGCGGCTGACGCTGAATCATCCCAACGGCCCGGAAACCACAAATTTGATTCTTTCCCCGATCGGGGCCCGGGGGCTGTGGGCTTGGGTGCGCCAAAACCCCGGCACGGCAATTGTGGTGGTGGGATCGCTCGGTCTGGTGCTGGTGTTGGGAACCTTTGCGGCTACGCAAATCTATGTCCAAGATCAGGCCGATCGACGGGCGGCCCAAGCCCAAAAGCAGGAACTGCTACTGGATTTGGTGGCTAAATATAGCCAAAATGCCCCTGACCAACGGCGGGGTTCCGTGCTGGCCCTGGGGGCCGTGCAGGATCCAAACCCGGAAATTGTGCTGTTGCTGAATTTGTTGGGTCAAGAGGAATCTCCACAACTCATCGAAGCCCTGCAACAGTCGATCACCAGCGCCGGGCCTGCCGCCTTGCCCTACTTGCAACGGTTAAACCAAACCCTCAAGACCGATGCGGATAGTTTGGCGGCGGGGCCCAACACCGGAGAGGCAACCCGGGCCGCCCTGCGGTTGCGAGCCACCCAACGGGCGATCGCCAAATTGCTGCGGTTGCGATCGGGTGCTGACGGGTCGATCGACCTCAGCCGCGTGGATTTAGGCCAGTCCAATTCGCCCAATGCTCAATTTTCCCTGGTGCTCGATCGGGCTGATCTTTCGGGGCTAAAACTCCGCAGTGCCGTGCTCACCGGGGCCAATCTACGCGGCTCCGTTTTTCGATCGGCCGGGCCCGACGGCCGCTGGAACACCTTTGACGATGCCCTCACCGACCTCTCCGGAGCCGATCTACGGGGAGCCGACCTGACCAGCGCATCCTTAATTACTGGTCAACTGGAGCGCACCAGCCTGGTTGGGGCCGCCCTGAATGGAACCAATCTCACCAGTGCGCGCCTGATTGGAGCCAACCTCAGCCAAGCCAAACTGCTGGGGGCCAACCTGGAAGCGGCCAACTTGGATGGAGCCAGCCTCACGGGGGCCGATCTCGGGGATGCCAAGCTGAACCAAGCCAGTCTGCATGGAGCCAAACTGGGTCAAGCCCGGGCCGTGGGAGCCAGCTTGGCCCAAGCCGATCTCACCGAAGCCAGTTGGCGCGGGGGCGATCTGTCCACCGCTGATTTAAACCGGGCTAACTTGCGGAATGCCGACCTGAGCGCCACCCGTCTGATTGGAGCCAATTTACAGGGGGCACAACTGCAAAGCGCCCAATTACAAGGCACCGATTTTTCCCAGGCCGATTTACGCGGGGCCCTGTTTGAGGGAGCGAACCTGAAAGGCGCGATCTTTGCCCCAACCAACGCAGCCCCGGCCGGCGGGTTTGTGGGGCGCACTGACAGCGAAAAACCCTCCGCCCTGGTAAAGGGGGCGGACTTCAGCCAAGCCAAAAATCTGGATCCTCGCCAGTTAGCCTATCTCTGCACCCAAGGGGCCATCCACCCCCAATGTCCCCAATAGATTGGCAACCATCGTTCTAGGGGTTGAGGGCGTGGGTTTGCCAACCGTCGGGGGTGCGATCGAACCCGGTGCGATTTTGCGGCTCCCCCTTCAGCTCCAACCAATCCACCCGCTCAGGGATGAGCCACAACAGCACAAAGGTCTCCAGCGGCGCGATCGGATTCGGCGGCGGCGGCGCAAAGGCGGCAGGGTCAACCGTGCGATCGCCCCGAGGATTGGGCCAAGCAAATTGCAATCGGGCCGCATCCGAAAGGTTTTGCCACAGGCGCGATCGCTCGGCCTGTTCCGTGGGGTCGGGCGTGGTGGCCAGCACCGCCCGCAAGGTTCCGGCAATCCGAAATTGCTCGCGCGTTTTGGGAAAGTACCAACAGGCTTCCGCGCGGGGATTCGTAGCCAATTGCGGCATCTTTTCGCTGCGGCTGTCCGTGATCACCGTGAGCCAATCCGTGCGATCGCGAAATCCCCGAAAGACCACCGTTCGGTTCGCGGGACTGCCATCAGGGCGCACCGTGGCCAACTGCAAATAGCGGGCATAGATCAGCGATCGGTTGCGGTGCAAGGCTCGCGACAAGGGCGATCGCCAAGGGGCCAAATCAGGGGATGGGGGCGTTGGGGAGTTTGAGGGTTGGGAGTTTGAGATTTCGGGATTTGAGATTGGGGAATCTGAAGCTGGGATCATAGCCGTTGCAACGAGAGGATAGGGGCGATCGGGCGGAATCCTGGGGCGATCGATTGCGATCCCCCTAAGCCACCCCAAGACAGCAGCACCGATCCCATCACCCGCGATCGATCTAACTCATTGCCCACCGCCGAAACCGTCGTTCCCTTAGTGGCGTTATAGATCGCATAGCGACCATTATTCAGAATGCGATTCTCGCCGGGGCTGAAGGCCGTGCCCAAATCCGGCTGCGCGCGATCGATCATCACCAACCCATCGTTACTGTTGCCTTCAATTTGGTTACGGCGCAGCAGCGGTTGGGCCTGATTAGAAATCACCACCCCATCTCGGTTTTGGGTAATTTGATTATCTTGAATCACCGGGCTGGCATTGCCCCCGATCGCCAGGCCAAACCCCGTTGCCTGAAACCGGTTTTCGCGCACAATTCCCCCCGCATCACGGGTGATGGACAGGCCATTGCCGCCGTTGTTTTGGAACCAATTTCGCAGAATTTGCGGTTGGGCCCGCCCCGTCACGAAAATGCCGTCGCGATGGTTGTTCAAAAGGCGGTTGTTGGCAATCACGGGCGTGGCTCCGTCGCTTTCCACCCAAATGCCCGTACCGCGTGGCACAGGATTGCTGACCGTGACCCCCAACACCGACCCGCTCCCCGTCAGGGCGATCGCCACGGCCTGTTGAGAAAAACTGCGACTGCTGAAGCCGCCGGCCCCTTGAATGACCACCGCTTGGCCCTGGCCGTCCAGATCGCCGCTGAGGGTCACCCCATCGGGCACACGCAGGGGAAACTGCTCGCCTAATTCCGCACTGTAGCGGCCCGGAGACAGACGAATGGTGACCCCATTGCTGTATTGACTGGCATGGTCAAGGGCGCTGGTGATGGTGCGGAAGCTGCCGCGGCCCGATCGAGCGGCCGCATCATTACCTTGGGGATCCACCGTTAACACCACGCCGGAACGGGCAGGCGGCTGAAACGGCCCGCCTAATGTCCCAATCGCCCCGACCAACAGCCCCAGCCCGATCGCCCGAACAGCCCGACCCGACCAGCAACGGGAAAAATGGCGCAGTGGCAGACCCATGAGATCACGCTCTGATCAAAACTAGGCTGCATTTTAAGCTGAATTGCGGGGCGATCGAGCCGGTCAGCCCAGCGGATGCGGTAGGATGGCAACACCAACTTTGTTGCAATTCCGTTACAAAATCTCGCCTCGATCGCTCGATTTAACGGCCCTTCCAACCCTGCCCTGCAAACCATGATTTACAGCAATCCCCACAGCACGCAATTCGTTCTGGTTACCCTGTTCTTTGCCCTGGCCTTTGGGCAAATTTTTAAGAACATGCTGGAATTTCAGGTGAACCGCTGGTATGAAAACCGCCGCACCCAGCCCACCGTGGAATATAAAAAGCCCCAAATGCGCATCGCCTACTTGGGTTTGGCGGTGTTCACCTTTTTGTGCATGGGCGAAAGCTTGAAGGTTTTGGGATTTTTCACCCTGTTGGCCTATGGGGTGAGCCTGTTGGTGGTGGTTCCCACGGCGATTTTCATTTGGCTGCAAATGGGATCGATGTTTAGCCTGATGGTGAAGGGAGGTTCCGCCGCGATCGACATTGAATCGAATTATGGTCTGTCGGCAGAACAGATCAAGATGAAGAATCAGTAGCTTGAATTTAGGCCGCCCGATCGATTCGATCGCCCGATCAATTGCGGCCAAAATTCTGCGGGTCTTGATTTCAATCCCCCCATCGATCAAGATTTGCTTTAACAAGATTTGCTCTAATCAGATTCCCGCGCACCGCATCAAAGAGCGCAAGCTCCATCAAAAAAGTACAAACAAAAAGCACAAAAGCACAAAACAAACCGATGAGTAAAAAGTGGACTTGGTACATCAAAGCCCAAGCGGGTGTCTTGCTGTTTCCCTTGGGTCTTTGTTTATTTGGGGAAGCGGTAACGCGCCGCATTAACGGCGATTCTTGGTTTTGGTGGGGCACGATCGCCCTAGCGGTGATTAATGCCGGTGTGGGGTTGATGATTGAAAGCGGCCTGATTGGCGGCTTTCCCCGCGACCAAAAACCCAATGAATAAATGAATAATTGGGGTCAAATCAATCAAAATGATCTGTGATCCCGCGATTGGATGATCCAGACATTTGCCCCTTAAACCAACCATTGACCGATCGAGGCGATCGCCCAGTCAACGCGATCGCCCATGGAAATTGACCCGCTCGATCGCCCCGTTCGATCAATCGGCTAGCGGGTTGATCGAACAGGTTGATCAATGGCCTATGGCACTATTGCACCCAGCCGATCGCCCCAGACAGGTCAGCCCCACGGGTCACGACCCCGTCTAAGGCAGCTCCGGTGAAATTGGTGTTGCGGGTCACGATGCTTCGCAAGTCCGCCTGAACCAGATAGGCACGATCAAATCGGGCATCGGTGAGCACAGCCCCTTGCATCACGGCCCCGCCCATCTTGGCCTGTTGCAGATTCGTGCCAATCAGGCGTGCTTGCCGAAACACCGCCAAGCTGAGACCCGCCCGCTGAAGATTTGCCTTGCTGAGGTCAGCTTGGGTGAAGTCAGCTCCCGTGGCGATCGCGCTGCGGAGGTTCGTTTCCAAAAACCGCGCCCCCACCGCTTTCACACTGCTGAGGTTGGCTTCCTCCAAGTTGGTTTGCCGCAGGCCCGCCCCCAACAACAGAGCATTGGCGAAGTTGGCTTGAAACCCGTCCGCGCCGCCCAGCTTGGCTTGGGAGAGATTGGCCCCTTCAAAATTCGCCATCACCAGGTTTGCCCCCAGCAGGGTGGCTCCCGTCAGGCTCGATCGCACCAATTTGCTCGATCGCAACTGAGCATCGGACAAATCCGCCCCATCCAACTGGGCAAACCGCAGATCGGCCCCCTGCAAGTTCGCTTCCTTCAGGCGACTGGCCACCAACAGGCTCTGCACCAAACTGGCGCGGGTCAGGGTGGCCCCTCGAAAGTTCGCTTCCCGCAGGCGGGCCTTGTCCAACACCGCTTCCGTGAGGTTAGCCCGCTGGAACTTGGCCCCACGCATCCGCGCATCGGTCAGGGTGGCCCCGCTCAAATCCGCATCCCGAAACTGGGCTTCTTGGCCGGCAATGCCATCGAGCCGGGCCCCGCGCAGGTTAGCCCCGTTCAAAACCGCTGCCGTCAGTGTGGCCCGCTGTAAGTCAACGCCCCGCAAGTCCAAGCCGCTCAGATCAACCCCAGACAGGTCGCACTCAACGCAGGTACGGGTGGTTTGCAACCGTTGCAGGGGGGTGAGCTGGTTGCTGGGGGCCGCCGCCAAGGGCTGGGCCCCCAAGCCCAAACCTAGCCCGATCGCCCCAAAAATCAGGCCCGATCGCCCGAGGCTATTTGCCGCCGTAGTAAAACGCAATTTCCTTCTCCTTGAGCGGGGTCAGGTCAGCATCCAGCAACATTTGATTTAATTCCGCTTGGGCAAAGTGCTTAGCCCCAATCCGCACAATTCGCGATCGCATGGTGTTGGTCACGCCGCTGCGTTGGCGCTGGGCTTCAATGGCCATCACCTTGCGATAGAGTTCCAGACGCGCGGCCGGGATCGGCGTTCCGTCAAAGTCAATCCCCTGCTCGATCGCCACATCGATCGCGTCTGCTCCGGTCGTTTGCGCCATGGTTTGACTAAATCCTTTTGGTTGAATCTTGGGGAATGAAAATGCCGTGGCCGATAAATGCGATCGCCACCGCCATCACAGAGTGCAATCGCAGAGGGCCATCGCAAAATGCCATCGCAAAGGGCAATTGCAAAAAACGCAATAGCAATAGGATGACATCAACCGCGATCGAACCGCTCACCCTCCTTGGGCGAAATTGCATCGGGTCTAGCTGCTGGCAACCTCGGCCACCAACCGCTCCCAAGCGGCCACCGGATCCGCCGCCGCCGTCACCGGTCGGCCCACCACCAAATAACTGGCTCCGGCCGCGAAGGCCTCGGCAGGCGTGAGGGTGCGTTGTTGATCACCGGATGCGGCCCAAGCCGGCCGCACCCCAGGGCAAACCAACAGAAAATCCGCACCACAGTGCGATCTCAAGGTCGTTGCCTCCTGGGGAGAGCAAACGGCCCCCGCCAAGCCAGCCGTTTTCGCCAACTGCGCCAAATGGGCGGTGTAGTCAGCCACGCTCGCAGACACCTGCAAATCGGCCGCCAAGCGATCGGGGCCAATGCTGGTGAGCAGGGTGACAGCAATCAGTTGGGGCGGCGTAACGCCCGCTTCGGTGGCCCCTGCGATCGCCGCCGCTTGGGCTGCTTCCAAGGCCGTCAACCCCGCAGCCCCATGCACCGTCAACAAATCCACGCCATAACGCCCCACGGCCCGGGCCGCCCCAGCCATGGTGTTGGGAATGTCATGGAGCTTCAGATCCAGGAAAATCCGCTTTTGTCGCTGCTTCAGTTCCTGCACGATCGCAGGGCCCGCGCTGATGAACAGCTCCAAACCCACTTTCCAGAACGACACCTCCGGCAAGCGATCGACCCAAGCGATCGCCGCCTCATAGGTAGACACATCCAGCGCCACAATTACTCGATCGCCACTCACGGTTTTGTCCTCGATCGGCCCCATGGGCCCAAAAAGCAAAAACAGGATAACGCTTTGACTGCGCATCCTGTTGCTGCGGCCCTGGGGCCAGATTTCAAACGAGAGCGAAAAAACCAACGCCTGAGCGCCAGCCCGCAAGCTGAGTCAGAAATCAGCACTCATGTGAGTGATTCGCCAGTGGCCGAACGCCCCAAGTCATGAATCTTCAGGTGATCAGTCTTGGGATTTTGAATGGGGGTTCGGCTGCCAAACTTTTGCTAGATGACCGAGAAGCACTATGGCTTAGTCGTCGTAGAGACGGCATTCAGCCGCATCTGGGTTGTCATCGCAATACTTTTCAAAGGAATTCTTTTCAGGATGCCCTTCTTTTTGGTGCGATGCTTCGGCTTGCAGTTCTTCCAGTGCATCCCAAGCAGCCGCACATTCAGGCGAATGAACTCCATTCACACTGCACGCTTCGCGGGCAGCCTGCCGTTCTTCTTCGATTTGTTCGTGGATGTTGGTGTTGTCAGACACTTGACGATGGCCCTCCCAATAAAAGCCGAGTCCGTCCGAATAGTTTGGCAAAAATCTTCGCGATCGCGCCGCGAGTTTGCCAGAAAGTTTCGATCGGCTCTGGTGTCGTTGTTGGAACGACTCGATCGAGTCTTGGCGAAATGCCAAGGGTTAGGTTTGTTGCAACAGGGGCCCATCAGCCAGCACAACCGAGCATTAAGCCTGCACAGCAAATGCAGCGCAGATTCGGTGGCCAAGCCTCAAGGGTGTAGAGGACGAGTCTGGAACCGGGTAAGGTTCTCAGTCCCAAGGCCCACTCCCAATTCCATTGCTACTTGAGCCAAGCTAGGACGATCGCCTCATGCAGTGTTTTGCTGCGTTGGTGTATCGCTAGGGTGTTTGCCAAGCAGGTTGCTGACCTGCTTCTACTGTACCCTGACCTGCCCTGACAATCTAGCGAAGAATTGTGGGAAAACCGTACTGCACAGCCCTGGAAACGACGGCTAGCCTTGCCTTGCAGCCCTTGGGAGTGATTACTCACCCTTGGTCTTTTGCAATGAGTCGCAATCAACCGAAATGCTATAGATTACGGGGATCACACCAAACTGGTCTAATCTGCCCAATTTGTCTAAGTTATTCATATTTAACTGGCCTGATTTGTTTATATTTAACTGGCCTGATTTGGTTAACTGGCCTGATTTGGCTGAGTCCCGTCTGAGCTGGCCTCGGGCGATCGGGACAAGGCATGGCGTTTTAAGGCCTCTAGGGGCACAATTCGCAGGGCCGCCTCATGGGTTGCTTGCAAGTCCACAGGCGGAGCCGCCCCGGCCGCCACGGCCTCTAGCCACCGACTGGCGCATAAACACCACCGATCGCCTGGTTTCAGTCCCGGAAAATCAGCCCAAGGCAGCGGAGTGCTCAGATCATTGCCGCGCGATCGGGTGAATTCCAAAAATGCCGCCGTCACCTGGGCACAAACCGTATGGGATCCCCGATCGAGCGGCCCCGTTTCGCAACAGCCCGTGCGATAGAACCCCGTGATCGGATTTTGGCCACAAAGCGCCAGCGGCCCACCCAAGACGTTTTTTGGCCCCTGGTCAGCGCCCTTTGATGGGTCAATGCCTTTTGATGGATCATATGGATCCGTTCGATCGCCAGCGGTGAAGGATTGCTGGTTTGGTTCTGGCCCTGGTTTCGGTTCCTGCTCGGGTTTGCGTCCGGTATTTTCGGTATTCATGCCAGGATTAATTGCAGGATTTGCGCCCATACTCCACATTCGGGTTAAAGAAACAAGCCACGCCCGGCATACCGTTCCTCCGCCCAGGGTTCACCGCGCTTGTGATAACCATTGCGTTCCCAAAATCCCAGGGCTTCGTGATCTAAAAATTCCAAGCCCTTCAGCCACTTGCCGCTTTTCCAAGCATACAAATGGGGAACTACCAACCGCAGCGGCCCGCCATGATCCGGGGGTAAAGGCTCGCCAAACAACGTGTGCGCAAAGAAGTTTTCCTCGCGCAGGAAGTCCTCGATCGCCAAGTTGGTGGTGTAGTCCCCATAGCAGTGCTGCATCACATGCACAGTTTTCGGATCTAGATCGATCGCCCGCATAAAGTCCGTCACCTTCACGCCGCGCCACTGCACATCCAGCTTTGACCAGCGGGTAACGCAGTGAAAATCTGCCGTGAAGTCCGACTGGGGCATGGCCATCAGGTCATCCCAACGGAGCGTGACCGGCTGGACACAACCCCAAACCTCCAGTTCCCAATCCTCTAGGCGAATTTCCGGTGTATCACCATAGGTCAGCACCGGAAACCCCGTCGCTAGGTATTGACCCGGTGGCACGCGATCACCCTGATTGGGTTCTGGTTTTTGGAAAAATTTGCCTAGCATAGTCACAGCACCGGGTAGAGACTGATTAGTAAAACAATTGCTTTAGCTTGCTGGCTCTAATTTTCTGGCTTCAATGAGCGGAATTTAGCTTGCTGGCTCTAGTTTTCTGGCTTTAATGTTTTGCCTGAGTGGTCTTGTTTTAGTGTTCTTGTGTTGATTTTAAAGCGCTCTCTTGGGACTTCCAATTTTAGTCTGGCTCGATGTTGACTAGGTTAATCCTGAGCAGCCCTGAACAGGTAAAAATTTAGCCATTCAGGATCACGAGCCAATAAGCCAATCATTTCAATAGAAGAATTTTAATAACTAAGTAAATAATGAATCAAGAATGAATCAAGTAATCATATGAATAGTTGGTTTAGAAACCCGATTGCCCCAAACTTGGGTCACGGGGCTAGGCAAATATAGACAGACGATCGAGGGCGGTGGTGGCGCACTTGCAGAGAGCGACATCAACCGCCGCAAGATGACTTATTCTTCGGTTTCGTCTTCGGTTTCTTTGGTGGGGAAGACAAAATTCGATCGACCGGTCAGGATCGACTTGCCCAGGGACAGGGCTTGCTGAGCACGCAAATTGGCTTTGCGCTTCCAAGTGGCACGGCGTTGATCGCGCTTGCCGTTGGAGGTTTTCTTCTTAGGGACTGCCATACGATCAGGTGTCGTGTCGCGACAAACAGACAACCTTTCGATTCTAGACTAGTCGGGTCGTGATCGCTAGACGGTCAATGGGGTTTCTCCCTAGGCAGCCACCCTGGATAATTCAAGCAGCGCCGTGCAAACCAAGTTGATACGCGATCGCCCTGGGTGATCGATTCGCCAGCGATCGATCCGGCCGGCTCAGCGTTCTGCCGCCATCCACCGCCCCTAACCACCGTCCGATGACTTTTCAAACCCTAAAACCATTTCAAACCTTTTTTGAGCATTGTGTTGGCGACTGGAGTGCCGAACGCACCTACCATTACTTACGCAGCCAAACCGTGGAGCGATCGCACACGGAATTTCAAATTCGCCCGATTTCACTCGAGCAAAAGCAACAAGTCCTACAGGACAATGAACGACCCGATCGGGCCGATCTCGACCAGATTCCGGGCTATCACCTCGACTTCCAAACGACTTCCGAGCATGGGGAACGGGTGGCCCAGAGCTTGAATTTTTTGTTCGTCCCCAACGCTGAAACGGGCTCAATCCTGGAGGGCGACTACCTGCGCGATCGCGCCTACGAGGAAGCTAAACCAATGGTGGCCCAATTTCACTTCACCATCGCCACTCGGGAATTGATCATGACAACCCACTATCAACGGGTGGTGTCGGTGGATTCAATTACCCTGGTGAATCCTGCCCTTCGCCTGCGGCGAATTTTGAACTACCATCGCCCCGCCACAGAGAATGCACCGTTGGATCAAATTGCGCTGGCGGGGTTTGGTGTTGAACAGAAGATCAATTAGCCTAGAACCGTTGCGCCGGGTTCAACGGCTGGCAAGCAATCTGGACGAGACTGGGGCCGTGAGGGGCGATCGAAACAACAATGGCGAATTTTCGAGTGTGGCTCGTTTTGGTGGTTGGTTTCTTTCTGGCGGCGGAACTGTGGCAGTTGCTCCGAGCAGTGACGTTGCCCACTCCTCTACTGTGGGTGGGGGGCTTGGTTCTGGCCACCGCTTCCAATTGGCATCATCGGGCGGGCTGGCCCTTCAAGTGGTTAGATCAGTGGGCAGCGTTTTCCCGTTCCCAGTCCCAAGGGCCCGTTGCTCAACCGTTTCACGCGCCGGGTTCAGAGGTGCGATCGCCCGATCGTCGTTGAAATAATCACTGAGATTCACCGCTGAGATTGCCACTGAAACCACCCTTGAGAGAAGAGGGCCCCTGTTGGCCTCAGACGAAATTGGGAAAATTTAGCCAGTTACCCTGACCCGTTGTTTCTGGATTGTGGCCGATCGAGCATCAGTATCCCAAGCGCTTGGTGCAACTCTCCGGTGGCCAACGGAATCGCCAGGGCAACGCAAGCCGCCTGTAGCCCCGCATTCTGGGCTTCCAAGTCAAAAGTCTGGGCATCGATCGGCCCCGATCGCGCCGGCCATTGACCCGTTTCCCAACCCTGTTGGCAATCGGCAGCACAGGTGGAATAGTGCGATCGACAAGTGGCCGGCCGCACCGGATAGATTCCGCAAGTGCCATCGGATTCCAAAAAAGCACAGGGAATTTTATGACCCAGCCGATCGCCCGGGTTAATCAACTCAAGCTGCCCTAAGGTTTGCGCCAACCGCTCCAGGATCAGCCGCCGCTGAGCCATCGGCAGCTCGGCAATCCAATCGGCAATCACCTGGGCTTCGATCCCCGCGATCGGCACGTTCAGATAGCAGCACCAATCACAACCCCGATCGCAGGCCACAAGACAATCGGCCCGCTCCAGGCGCTCTGCAATCGCCCGATCGCCCGCAGCCCACAGTTCCCGTTGCAAGCGCAACAAACCAGGCAAGCCCGCCACCGACCACCGTTCGATCGCAGTCTGTTCCGTCTCTTGGGCTAATTGTTGTGCCCGTTGCCAGCGTTCTCGGGCGGCCCTGGGGTCAAGCTCTGCCATGTTTTTTCGCCTCGCCTGCAAACACACAGAGACCCCCGACTAGCGAGGGTCTCTGTTAAGGGCGATCGGGTCATCCCGCAGGACAAACCCGATCAAATTGCCAATCGCTCGATCGATTAGTCGAGGTCGGGCATCGCCAGCGCGGGTTCGCTCTCGCGGTTGATCCCCTTCTCGAAGCCCGCTTCAGCCGCGCGAGCGCGACCAGCGTGCCACAGGTGACCCACCAGGAAGAAGAACGCCAACACAAAGTGCGACGTAGCCAACCAAGCGCGGGGCGACACATAGTTAAACGAGTTAATTTCGGTCGCCACACCGCCCACCGAGTTCAACGAACCCAGAGGAGCGTGCGTCATGTACTCAGCCGCGCGGCGAGCTTGCCAGGGCTGAATGTCATTCTTGATCTTGTTCAGATCCAAACCGTTGGGGCCGCGCAGGGGTTCCAGCCAAGGGCCTTGGAAGTCCCAGAAACGCATCGTTTCACCACCAAAGATGATTTCACCCGAGGGCGAACGCATCAGATATTTACCCAGACCCGTGGGGCCTTGAGCCGAACCCACGTTCGCACCCAAGCGTTGGTCACGGATCAAGAAGGTCAGCGCTTGAGCCTGCGATGCTTCAGGGCCGGTGGGGCCAAAGAACTCGCTCGGATAAGCGGTGTTGTTGTACCACACCATCGTCGAGGCAATGAAGCCCATCAACGACAGAGCGCCCAAGCTGTAAGACAGGTAAGCTTCACCAGACCAGATGAACGCACGACGCGCCCAAGCAAAAGGCTTGGTCAGGATGTGCCAGATACCACCGGCAATGCAGGTCAGACCCACCCAAATGTGGCCGCCGATGATGTCTTCCATGTTGTTCACGGAGACAATCCAGCCTTCGCCGCCAAAGGGAGCCTTGGTCAGGTAGCCAAAGATCCGAGCCGGGTTCAGCGTCGGGTTCGTGATCACGCGCACGTCACCGCCACCGGGAGCCCAGGTGTCGTAAACGCCGCCAAAGAACATGGCCTTGAACACCAGCAGCAACGCACCGCAACCCAGCAGGATCAGGTGATAGCCGATGATGTTGGTCATTTGGTTCTTGTCCTTCCAGTCGTAACCGAAGAAGGACGAGTACTCTTCGAGGGTTTCAGGGCCGCGGATGGCGTGGTAAATCCCACCCAAACCGAGCACCGCCGACGAAATCAAGTGCAGCACGCCCGTCACGAAGTAGGGGAAGGTATCCACCACTTCGCCACCGGGACCCACACCCAAGCCCAACGTGGCCAGGTGAGGCAGCAGGATGAAGCCCTGCTCATACATGGGCTTTTCGGGGATGAAGTGCGACAGTTCAAACAACGTCATCGCACCGGCCCAGAACACAATCAAGCCAGCGTGGGCCACGTGAGCACCCAGCAGCTTTCCGGACAGGTTAATCAGACGGGCGTTACCCGACCACCAGGCAAACCCGGTGGAATCTTGGTCACGGCCGCCCACGACCATTGCAGTATTAAAGGGCGTTTCCACGGGGCAGGACCTCTTCGGGGAAGATGAAGTTTTCGTGGGGTTGGTCTTGCGGAGCCATCCAAGCGCGGATGCCTTCGTTCAACAGGATGTTCTTCGTGTAGAACGTCTCGAA
>NZ_JACJSP010000033.1 GCF_014698235.1 Limnothrix sp. FACHB-406
CAGGAGCGCTTTTTGATCAGGGTTTAGGAAGATTCGGATCTTCCTGGATCGCCTTGCGGTAGCTTCTGAGTCCGGGCATTCGACGAGAGAAGAGGTGAAGGGTGGCGAGCAGATCCGCTGTGAGTTCGGATTCTGGGCAGTGAACAGATTGGTCGAGAACCATGAGTTCGCCACCGTTTTGTTGAGCCATGAACTCGAACAACTCGAATCCGAATCGACACAATCGATCACGGCAGGCAACCACAATTTGGAGCTGATCGCCGCGCATGAGTCTGACCAGTAGGGATTGCAATCCTTTTCGCTTGAAGTTGAGACCTGATCCGATGTCTTGGATGATTTCGGCATTGGGATAGCGATCGCGCATGAACTGGACTTGTCTAGCGAGATCATCTCGTTGCTTGGCTGAACTGACGCGGCAGTAGCAAACAACGATAGATCGAGTTGCGTTGCGTCCATACGACTCAACGTTGTAGAGCCGCTGACCCGCCTCGTTTCGGATGGTTTCGATCTTCCCTTCATCTGCGTACTTTCTCAGCGTATTAGCGTATTTGGATGCAATCCCAGAAATTCGACCGCTTTTCTGAGAGGGATGTATGCCATATCTAAATATGGGCATACGTTAGCGAATGTTAGTAAATTAATTACTGTTGATCAACCTCGATCCCAACCCCAGCAACGGTTCACGACAAATAAAACAGCCCCTAGCGATAGCTATCTATTCCCACCTGGCGATTGACCGAATTTTGCTGCACAACGAAACCAACTTCGAGTGATCGATTATCTGAACCCTGTCATTTTAGTGATTTGTGATTAATCTAAACTGACTCAGCAATCAGGGTTTCAGACCCCGATCACTCGATCGCGGGGTTCCCGTGGGCTAATTTCTTTGAGAATAATCCACCCTGATCAAGGTTTTTCATTCATTGTTTGTCTAAATATTTTCAAAAGTGTGAATTATGCTCAGAAATCGCAATTTTTTTGAAATTATTGTGAATTTCGGTTTGTTTTTGGCGATTTCTGCAAAGCAAGTCTTGAGAAAATCAATTTTTCTCAGACAAGAATTCCGCAAGAGTCTTTAGAGTTCCTCAAGATTACGATAGACCAAATTTGAAAAATCGGGGGCCGCCACCACTCCCTGCGCCGGGAGCAATTGGTTGACGGCTCACTCTACAAAGTTGAATTGATACAAAAAAATTTACAAAAACAGTCGAAATTGCCCAAATTAGTTCACTCAACTCAAGTTTGGTCAATTCAAGTTCGATCAATTCAAGTTTGATCACCATCCCCCAGACCAGTTCCCTGGGGTCAACGGTTGCTCAAGGCTTCTTCCAGGGCAACGGTGCGCTGATCGGATAAGCGAATCACACAGCGATCACCCGTTGATTGCAGACTTTGTTCAAAGGCACAGGCGCGATCTCGAAACCGAATCCAGGCCTCCTCAGCCGCAATCAGGCGCGATCGCTGGCTGCCTGACTGGGCTTGCAACAGGGCTTGGTGGGCGCGATTTAAAGCAGCATCCGCAGCGGGTTGGCTGAGGCGACCGGCGGGAGGAGTTGTGCCTCGGCGATAGGCCTGCAAATCGTTCAGCCGCTCCTGGGTCACGATCTCCTTGCAACTCCACTCGATCAACGGTTGCATGGAGCCGCCTTCAAACTCGCCAGACGCAAAAGCACAGTGCCGATCGCGGAAAGTGATCCAAGCTTGCTGGGCACTCACCAGTTGTTGCTGTTGGGGGGCACTGAGCCGGACGATCGCCCGTTGGTAGGTTTGATTTAAGGTGCGATCGACCCGTTCCCAGCTTTCATAGGCGCAGCGGTTCATGGTGGTTTGATCTTGCGGATCCCGGCAATCCTGAGCCTGGGCCGCAGCGGGCAAAACCCCCACCCCAACAACCATTCCCATCCCAGAGATCGCCCCCAAGAGCCATAGCCCCAACCATCCGGGGGCCGATCGTTGGATTCGCTGCTGGATCCAAGTTGGGGAATGATTGTGCGAATTCATCTCTGAATTCATCTCTAAGTCCATCTGCGAACTCATTTGCGAACCAGTTTTTACCGATGATTGCGCCAGTGGGTGGTGCACCATGATTCGATTCCCATATTTGCTGACTTGTTCAATGCTGATGAGATTCGTTGCCCAGTTGATGCCTATTCAATCACTTGGGATTTGAGGGGATTGAATTTTGAGGGAATGGGGTATCGAATCTTCAAATCGAATCCTTCAGTTAAATCCATTAATCGAATCTGTGGCTCAGATCCAGGATCATGGTCTAGCGATCAATACTTAGTAATAAATACTTAGCAATGTCAGATTGCTGATCAACTATTTTGATCAGTTCTGATCAGTCACGATCGCTCGTTGCCGTCCGTCTCATAGTCCTTTACAGCCCCACAGCGCGATCGTCATCCGGATCATTGACCCAAAACTCTTGATTGGCCCTGGCGATCGTCCCTCACAGGGATCCTAAATGTCAGGGATTAGCAATAAGCCACACTTAGACCCTTCATCGGAGTTTCCAAGCATTTGCTTATAGATTTTCCCTTTTGAACCCAGTAATCTTAAAAACAACTAAAGCATTCTTAAACTTGCATAACAGGACTGCGTTGCTGCATTGTCTGTTTCAGACTCTGCGGCCCAAAATTCTGCGCCCGAAACCTGCTATTCGTACCCTGATTCCCATGGAAAACGCCTATGGATCGCTGGATTATCGATAACCTTTGGCTGGTGCCGACCTACGCCCTCTTTGGCGGGCTGTTGGCCCTGCTTTGGTCGCCGGCCTTCATTCGGCGCACCGGCCCGCGACCGGCGGGCTATTTCAACATTCTGTCTACGGGCCTAGCGTTTTTACACAGCGCGATCGCCCTGCCCCTGATTTGGAACCAGCCGGAAGCCACCATTTCTTTTAACTGGCTGGATGCGGCGGGGCTGAATGTGGATCTTGACCTCAAGGCTTCCGTGGTGAACGTGGGCACGATGGCCCTGATTTCCGGGATTACCTTCCTGGCGCAACTGTTCGCCGTCGGCTACATGGAAATGGACTGGGGTTGGGCCCGGTTCTATTCCTTGCTGGGCTTGTTTGAAGGCGGCATGTGCCTGCTGGTGCTGTGCGACTCGGCATTCTTCAGCTATATCGTTCTAGAAATCCTGACCCTGGGCACTTACCTGCTGGTGGGCCTGTGGTTCAGCCAGCCGCTGGTGGTGACGGGAGCGCGTGATGCGTTCTTGACCAAGCGGGTTGGTGACCTGGTGTTGCTGATGGGCGTGGTGGCGCTGCTGCCGATCGCTGGGACTTGGAACTTTACGGACTTGACCGAGTGGGCCAAGACGGCGGAACTCGACCCGACCGTGGCGACGTTGCTGGGCTTGGCCCTGGTGGCTGGCCCGATCGGGAAGTGCGCCCAAATTCCGCTGCACCTGTGGCTGGATGAAGCCATGGAAGGGCCGCTGCCCGCATCGATTTTGCGAAATGCGGTGGTTGTCCCGATCGGGGCTTGGGTGTTGGTGAAATTCCAGCCGGTGATTGCCCTGTCGCCCGTGGCGGTGACGGTGGAATGGTCGGTGGGCTTGGTGACGGCCCTGCTGTGCAGCGCGATCGCGATCGCCCAAATCGACATTAAGCGCGTGCTGTCCTACGCCACCAGTGCCTACATGGGCTTGGTGTTCGTGGCGATCGGCTTTGGTCAGTTGAATTTAGCGCTGCTGCTCTGCTTGACCTATTCCGTGGCCATGGTGCTGTTGACCATGAGCGCCGGTTGCGTGATTTCCAACTGCGTCACCCAAGACATCACTCAGTTGGGTGGCTTGTGGCCCAAGCGCCCGGCAGCGGGCCCCGGTTTCCTGGTGGGGATGTTGGGCTTGGTGGCCGTGCCGCCCTTGGGCTGCTTCTGGTCGTTGTCGGCCTTGGGCGGTGCTCTGCTGGATGCCAATCAACCGTTGATCTTTGGGGCGTTGCTGCTGATTAACGCGATGACGGGCTTTAGCCTGATGCGGACTTTTGGGCTGGTGTTCTTTGGCTCCGAGTCACCCATGACCGAGCGGGCCCCGGAAGTGCTGTGGCCCATGAGTTTCTCAACGCTGGTGATGGTGGGTGTGGTGCTGCACCTGCCGCTGCTGTTGATTCAATGGCAGGTGTTGCCGAGCCTGGGCACTACGGAAGCGATCGCCCTGGCCACTTCGTCCCTGATTGGTTTGGGGTCGGCGGCGGCGCTGTACCTGAATCCGCAGGTGGCTAAGCCGGTACATTCGATTCCGGCTCCGATTCGCGATTTCTTTGCCTATGACCTCTATACGGCGAAGCTCTATCGCAACACGATCGTGCTGGTGGTGGGCGCTGTGTCCGGCGTGCTGTTCTGGATCGATCGGTTCATCGTCGATGGCTTTGTGAATGCGGTGGGGGCCCTGACGGTGGTGGGTGGCCAAGGCTTGCGCTACAACACCACGGGTCAAGTGCAGTTCTATGCCCTGTCGATTCTGTTGGGGGTGGTGCTGTTTGGGGCGCTGGTCGCTTGGCCGATTCTGGCCCCGGCGGTTCCCTAGGTTCCGATCATTTCTGATCGCCGTGGGGTCAACCCGTGGGGGCGCACGGCGGTGCGCCCCTACCCGGAACCCAGACCAGACAAGGGGCTTAAGCCCCTTGCTCCCCCAGTGATTCAGCGTTAGCGCGTCGTTTGACTACAGCCGTAAATCACAGCAATGTCACAGTAAAAGCCTATGTTGAGCGCATTGATTTTAATTCCGGCGATCGGGGCGGCCCTGGTGGGTCTGTGGCCCGGTCAGCCCAACTCCGCCCTACTGAAAAAGGTGAGCCTGGCCATTGCCAGCGTGATCGCCCTGTGGACGTTGTATTTATTTGCCCAGGTCGATGTGAATGCGATCGGGGCGCAAATGACCGAATATTTGCCCTGGGTGCCGCAACTGGGCTTGAGCTACAGCCTGGGTGTGGATGGGTTGTCGCTGCCGTTGGTGGGCTTGACTGCCCTGCTGGCTTGGATCGCCATTTGCAGCAGCGATCGGGACTTGCAGCGCCCCCGGCTCTACTACTCAATGATTTTGCTGGCGATCGCCGGGATTAACGGCGCATTCCTGGCCCAAAACCTGCTGCTGTTTATCCTGTTCTACGAACTGGAGCTGATTCCCTTCTATCTGCTGATCGCGATTTGGGGTAGCGAACAGAAACGCGGCTATGCGGCCACGAAATTTCTGATCTACACCGCCATCTCCGGGATTCTCGTCCTGGCGGGCTTCCTGGCCCTGACCTGGCTCAGCGGCTCCACCAGCTTTGACATTGGGCAAATCGACATCAAAAAACTGTCCGACAGCGCTCAACTGATCTGCTTGCTGCTGTTGGTCGTTGGCTTCGGCATCAAGATTCCCCTCGTGCCGCTGCATACCTGGCTGCCCGATGCCTACGTGGAATCGTCACCCGCTACCACGGTGTTGCTGGGTGGTGTGCTGGCTAAGCTGGGCACTTACGGGCTGCTGCGCTACGGCTTGGGTCTGCTGCCCGACGCTTGGGGGACGATCGCCCCGGGTCTGGCGCTGGTGGGTGTGGTCAGCGTTATGTATGGCGCATTGACCGCGATCGCCCAAAAGGACATCAAACGGATGGTGGCCTACAGCTCGATCGGGCACATGGGCTACATCATCGTGGCCGCCGCCGCCCTCAATCCCCTGTCTCTGCTGGGTTCCGTAGCCCAAATGGTCAGCCACGGCTTGATTCTGGCGATTTTGTTCTACCTGGTGGGTGTGATTGAAAAGAAAGTCGGCACCCGCGACCTGGACAAGCTGAACGGGTTGATGAGTCCGATTCGCGGCTTGCCCCTAACCAGCGGCCTGTTGGTGCTGGCGGGCATGGCCAGCGCGGGCATCCCTGGTATGGTCGGCTTCGTGGCGGAATACATGGTGTTCCAAGGCAGCTTCACCACCTATCCCGTGATTTCGCTGCTCTGCATCCTGGCTTCCGGGCTGACGGCGGTATACTTCGTGATTTTGCTGAATCGCACCTGCTTTGGCCGCCTGGACAATGCCACTGCCTACTATCCCGCCGTGCGCTTTGATGAGCACTTGCCGGGTCTGATTTTGACCGCGCTGATCGTCTGGCTGGGCATTCAACCCACCTGGCTGGTGAAGTGGATCGAGCCGACCACGGACGCAATGATCGCCGCGATTCCCACAGTGAACCAACCGGTGGCGATCGCCCCCACCAAACCAGCCCGGTCGGCCCCCGCGATCGATTAAGGACAGATCCGGGTAGGGGCGCACAGCCGTGCGCCCCCCACAGGTTGACCCACCGTTAAGCGATCGATCGGGTGTAATCGCCCCTCTCCAGACTTCTCTGAAACCTTGGAATTTTCCCCACAACATCATGGTTCAGACCCCAATCAAACCGGACACCGCCCCCAAAATTCCCCCCTCGCAGCATGAATTTGCGGAGGTGATCCATCGCCTCGAAGCAGGCGGCGCAATGTTGCCCGACACGCCGGAAAACCTGATGCAAATCATCGGAATTTACAAGGCCTATGCCGTGCCGATGGACTTCTATTGGCGGGACTTGCTTTACATCGCCGAAGAAGTTTTCCTGAATCCGTTTCCCTTTTTTAAATATTTCCTACCTCAGAAATATTTAGACCTGCCGAACCACTACGCGGGCGACACCGCCGACCTGCGAATTTGGCGCGGCATTGCCACAGCCCACCCGGAATTGCTCGAATTCATGAGCAAGGGTGAAACGGTCAAAATGCCGAAGCTGTTCCATCACCTGTGGCACGATCGGGTGAACATGGAATTCGCGGAAGCCTGTATGCAGGCCATGCTTTGGCATCGCAAAATGTATGCGGGCGTGAATCGGTTTGATGACTTCCTGAACACCGAAGAATATCGCCAAAACTGCGATCGCGCCATCAAAGCCTACTTCAAAGGCAATCCGATCATGTTGGGGATGTATAAACTCTTCCCCGAAGCTTTTATTGAACAATGCCGAATGATGTCCTACTACAGCAACTTGGGGCTGTTCTGGGAAATCATGGCTCCGGTGTTCTTTGAAATGTCGGACATCTACGATGAAGGCGGCTTCAAGGGCGTGCCCGATGCCATGAACTTCCTGATCAATGGCATTTTCGCGATTTCCGGTCGCCCCATCTATCACCGGGTAAATATTCGCGGCGAATGGTTTGATTTGGTTCCTAAAGATAAGGGCTTCATGTGGCTCTACGACGCCGCATTGCCCTACGTGGAAGCGGTGTTTTATCGCACGGCTCCGTTCCGGGGAACCAAGTCCTACAACGCCCAGGCGGGTCAAGTGCCCAGCGAGCAAGCAGACTTCCATTACGGCATTCTGTACGCTGACGTGTTCCCCGTCGGAACCGCTGGAATTCCGCCCACACAGTTGATGCAGGATATGTTGCATTTCCTGCCGCAATACCTGTTGGATTACTATCACCAACATTGCCGGGGCGAGGACGATATGTTGATTCAGCTCGGGATTACTTTCCAGCGATCGATGTATTGCGTCACCTCCGCCGTCATCCAAGCGCTGCGGGCGGCGTTGCTCTATCCGCTGGATGACGAAAACCCGGAACACCTGATGGCCAACCGCAAATTCTTCGAGGCACAAATGGATCGCTTCAAGCGCCCCGAAGCTCGCCTGCGCGACATCCAAAATCGCGATTACCGCTAAGTTTCCTTCCTAAGAGTTGCTTGCTCTACTTGAGCGGCAGGGCGATCGGGTTAGTGTGTCCCACTAGCCCGATTTTTTATCTGTTTAAATCTAGATACAGCTAAATGTGAGTCTCAGCCAACGATCGCTCTGCTGTTTCACTACCTTGGCGGTTTAGGGCTTGCCAATTGGCGGCGATCGGCTCGAATGCACAATAGCAAGTAATCACTTCGCGCCCGCTATTGCTTATAAATTGTTCCACTTCAATCACGACCCAATCGCCGTCCCGACCATGGGTTACGCCATTACCCGGATCGGTCAAATTGCTGTAGTCCCGTAGCCGATCGCCCGGCTTTGGCAATCGATTAGCGCCGTAGTCCAGCTCCTGCGCCAACAAATCCGTTAAGCTGCCCCGAGGCATCAATCGCCGTTCTTCCCAGCCAGGTGCGTCGGCCGCAGCCACATACAAAATCCGCCGATTTGGAATTAGTTCAGTCATCGCCTTTTTCCTCCTGCCAAGTTTCATCCATAAAACTGGTTTGCGGCCCTTCAAAGACGCAATCTACACCCAAGGCCATACCTCCATCAGCCTTCACAATATCTTTGAGTTTCCATCTATTTCGCTGGGCCATTTTTCGACAATCGGCAGGAGTAGCAGCCCCATGAACATTTTCGGTTTCTGGGTCGTATTCCCAACTTTTCTTGCTCACCAGCGATCGCCTCGTACGATTTCTGTTAATGGCTATTGAATGCTATCTACTATAGCGATTTTGAGAGTGCATACAGCCTTGACTTCAAACGATTGGCACGCTGTATCACAGATGCAATGAAGGGTAAGACTGATTTGATAGGTGCTATCACTGTGCTTATTGAGCGAGGTAAAGGCTGTATCAACCTTGGAATACACTGAGAATTGTCTTTAAGTCGGTGGTTTATGCTGAGATTATTCATCCTTCGTCAATCGGCGATCGCTCTAGTTGGATTAGCCTTGGTTGCAACTCCCACGTCAGCGCAAACAGTTAATTGGGAACAATTGCGGCGAGCTTGTCCCCAAAATCCTCAAGCTTATGTGGGTTCAGCGGCTCAAGCGGCATCTATGAAAGAAGCGGTTCGACGCTATCTTGGCGCAACTGCTGATAGTTTGGAGCACATGTCTGACCCAACAATTTATCGGGGTTGGGGTGATATATCTTTTTTGTCTGGCGAGATGTCTAGCGCTCGTCAATTTTTGATTAACCCTAACGGTCGTGTCATTGAGTTGTCATTTTCGCTGGACTTTGCTTCCGGCCAACATGACAATTACCGTTCATTGGAGCGAATGCGTAATTTAGGTGTTTCGCCCCAGGTAACAGCTTGTTTGCATGAAGGAGCAAGGCTTTTTCATTTTTAGTGCTGTGGTTGGAGATGAATTGCGATGACTAGACCAAGCATTCTGCGTCCGGGGCAATCCTATAGCTTTCGGCAATATTTTGAGATGGCCTATGAGCCGGACGATATTTTGGCGGAGTTCGGTTATACGTTGCAGCGATCGCGCCTGGTCTTGCCCCACAGCAATGCACCGCTCGATCGCCTGGAGGATCTGAAAACACGTATTCAAGAGAGCTTGCCTTACATTAGCCTCAGCAGTGAAGCAGCTCGGCGGGAATTGTTAATTGCACCATTGTTGTTGGATGTGGTGCATTACACGCGGGCGCAACTGCGAATTGAATATCCCTTAATGGTTAATGAGCAACTGAAAGGCTCTCTTGATTATTATCTTTATGCGGCACAAAAGCTGCTGGTGATTGAGGCGAAGAATGCTGATTTAGCGCGTGGGTTTACGCAGTTGGCGGTGGAGCTAATTGCGCTGGATCAATGGACGGATAGCGATCAAGATTATTTGCTGGGTGCGGTGTCTACGGGCGATGTTTGGCAATTTGGCCGCTTAAATCGATCACAGAAGCAAGTGGAGCAAAGCTTGATTTTGTATCGTGTGCCTGATGATTTGGAGAGCTTGCTCCGAATTTTGGTCAAGATTTTGGAGCCTTGATATCCTAAGCCTCAGATATAAATTGCATCGCGATCGATCCGGCGTTTCAGATAGGGATTCATGCGCGGGCGATAACGAATTAGGTCGATCGAGCGTTGGAAAATTTGCTCTAAATCTGCTTTGATGTCCACCATTGTGAATAGGTCAGGCACGGTCAATTCCAAGACGATATCGATATCGCTGTCGGGCGTGGCTTTGTTGCGGGCCACTGAACCAAAAATACCAAGCCGGGTTACACCATACCTTTGGTGAAGATCGGGAGCGAGTTGCCGAAGGGTAGCGAGGATGTGATCGCGATCGGGAGGGCTGTTAGGTAAGGTCAATATTGGTTCGGTCATGGTTGACTGATTAACCTTTCATTCAACTCAAGTTTCCGGCGCTGGAGATTGAGAGTATCGATATTCTACTCATTCAATAATTGCTGTTGACGATGCCAGGCCACGGAGAGAGCGCGGATTGCGGCCATTTCTTCGGCGGGGATTTTTTCCAGATGTTTCAAAATTAGGCTCATGCGCCCCTGCGATCGCAATTTGGTCTCGTGCCGTGCCAGGAAATCCCAATAGAAAAAGTTAAACGGACAAGCTTTCGGGCCAGTGCGATCGCGCGGGTTATAGCGACAGCCTTTGCAATAGTCGCTCATCCGGTTGATGTAGTTAGCTGAGGCGGCGTAGGGCTTGGAAGCCAGCACCCCACCATCGGCAAATAGCCCCATACCAATCACATTGGTTTGCATCACCCAATCGTAGGCATCGATAAAAACCGCGTGGAACCAGTTCTCAACTTCCTGGGGATTCAGACCGGCAATCAGGGCAAAATTCGACAGCACCATGAGCCGCTGAATGTGGTGAGCATAGCCGGTGCGATCGACCTGTTGCAGCACCTGGCGCAGACAGTTCAAATCGGTGTTGCCGTCCCAAAACCACTGGGGCAGGGCGTGTTGGTGGTTAAACCAGTTGCGATCGGGGTAGGGCGGTTCCTCGTCCGCCTTCAGCACTTGCAGGTAAATGCCGCGCATATATTCCCGCCAGCCCAGCACTTGGCGAATGAAGCCTTCGACGCTGGCGATCGGCAGGCCCCGATCGCGCCAGGCCTTTTCGGCGGCAAAGATTACCTCACGCGGGTGCAGCAACCCGATGTTGAGGTAGGGCGAGAGCAGGGCGTGCCACAGGGTTTCCTGGCCCGTCACCATCGCGTCTTGGTAGGGGCCAAAGGTGCGGAGCCGGTGGGCGATGAAGTGGTCGAGTACGTCGAGGGCACGCGATCGGGTGGTGGCCCAGCGGAAGGAGTCGATCGATCCGTAGGTGGGCAAATCGAGCGATCGCACCTTTTCGATCACCGTCAACACAATTTCATTGGGCGCAAACTCCAGCGGTGCGGGCGGATGTAGCGGCCCCTTGGGTGGTTGGCGGTTGTCTTTGTCGAAATTCCACTGGCCGCCGACGGGTTTGGAACCCTCCATCAAAATTTGGAACCGTTTGCGCCCTTCCCGATAGAAATCTTCCATCAGGAAGCGTTTTCGGCTGCCAAACCAGTCTGCTAGCTCTTCTTCGCTCCAGAGGAATTGGTTATTGGGAATTTGCTCCAGTTTGCAGGGCAAATCGAGCTGATTCAGGGTTTGCTGAAAGGGCCGATCGACCGGAGCCATCACCAGCAGCCGATCGATTTGGTGTTTGACGACCCAGGCGCGGAGGGGCGTGGCGAAATCTTCTGCTTCGGCCCAGGTGGCGGGCCAGCCCATATCCTGCAACTCCCGCACAAAGTGGCGCATGGCCGACCAAACCAACACCAACTTTTGGGCATGGTAGGGCCGTTGGCGCACATGGGCCAGGGACTCGATCGCGATTACCGGAACCCTTGCCCGATCGCCCGCACAGGCCACCAACGCCGCCTGCTCGTGCCACAGTTGATCGCCCAAAATCCACACCCCCGTTTTCATGGGGATGCTCAATTGCTGGAGTTCCGCACCCATTACGCCCTACCGATTTCTGACCAAAATAAAGGGTACAAGCCCCGCCCTTCTAGGGCGGCTTGTTCGATCAACCCCACTTATAATGTTAGTTATGAAAGCACGATTTCGCTACCGAATTTATCCCAATCGCCTGCAAAGATTAATGCTGGCGAAGACGTTCGGTTGTGCTCGTGTGGTCTACAACGATGCAATTCGGTTGCGTCAAGACCTCTATCAGCAAGGGGAGAAAGTTAGCGATACTGAAATTCAGAAACGGGTGATTACCCA
>NZ_JACJSP010000034.1 GCF_014698235.1 Limnothrix sp. FACHB-406
TTGACACTTGCCTATGGCGAGTATTACCTGATCACCTCAACAGAAGTGCAACCCATTCAGTCCGAAAACCAAGGGCGGGTGGTTGCCTTAGATCCCGGTGTGCGCACATTCATGACCTTCTTTGCTGAGTCATCCTATGGATGGATTGGCAATGACTCGAACTTATTGATTCAAAAGCTGTGCTTCAAGCTAGATCGCCTGATTTCCAAAATCACCAAGGCTAAATCAGCTCAAAAGCGTCGCTTCAAGAAAGCCGCCGATCGCCTGCGTTCCAAGGTGCAACACTTGGTGAAAGAAC
This sequence comes from Limnothrix sp. FACHB-406, assembly GCF_014698235.1. Classification (NCBI taxonomy): domain Bacteria; kingdom Bacillati; phylum Cyanobacteriota; class Cyanophyceae; order Pseudanabaenales; family Pseudanabaenaceae; genus Limnothrix; species Limnothrix sp. FACHB-406. The sequence goes on from NZ_JACJSP010000034.1 coordinate 299, forward strand.
TTCACCACAAAACCGCACGGTTCCTGACTGAAAACTTTGATGTGATTTTGTTGCCCAGCTTTGAATCTTCTCAAATGGTGAGCAAATCACGTCGAAAGATTAAGTCAAAAACCGTTCGACAGATGTTGACCCTATCGCATTACCAGTTCAAGAAACATCTGGAGTGGAAAGCTTGGGAGTTGGGCAAGATTGCCTTGACCGATATCAACGAAGCCTACACCTCTAAAACCGTTTCGTGGACAGGTGAAATCGTGAAGATTGGCGGCTCTCGGGTCATCAAGTCGAAAGTTGATGGGCGGTCAATGAATCGGGATCTCAATGGTGCTCGTGGGATCTTCCTGCGGGCATTGGTTGATACGCCTTGGTTGAGAGACCATCTCAACTTATGTATTTGTTAGCATCCGTTAGCAAAAAAGTATCGGAAACCTATGAAAGTTGCCGTTTTCAGCACGGAACCCTACGATCGCCAATTTTTGGATGCCGCCAACGCCAACGCTGGTCATCCCCACGAACTGGTTTACTTTGATACTCGCCTCGAAGCCCACACCGCCGCCCTTGCCGCTGGATTTCCCGCCGCTTGCATTTTCGTGAACGATGACGGAGGGCCCGAAACCCTCAAACTTCTGGCCGACAACGGCACAAAACTGATCACCCTTCGCTGCACGGGCTACAACAACGTTGATCTGCGTGCCGCCCAAGACTGTGGCCTCACCATTGCTCGCGTCGCGGTCTATTCTCCCTACTCCGTGGCCGAGCATGTGGTGGGTTTGATCCAATCGCTCAACCGCAAGCTGCACCGAGCCTATAACCGCGTGCGGGACGATAATTTTTCCCTCAATGGCCTGTTGGGCTTTGATCTTCACGGCCGGACTATCGGGATTGTGGGAACGGGGAAAATCGGCTTGATTTTGGCTCAAATCATGACCGGCTTTGGCTGCAAGGTGCTGGGCTATGATGTCTATCCCAACGCCCAATTTGAAGCGATCGGGACGGCCCGCTATGTCTCCTTGCCGGAGCTGTTTGCCCAGTCAGACATCATTTCCCTCCATTGCCCTCTGACCCACGACACGCACCATCTGATCAGCAAACAGGCGATCGATCAGATGAAGCCCGGCGTAATGCTAATCAACACCAGTCGCGGCCAATTGGTGGACACCAAAGCCGCGATCGAGGGCATCAAATCGGGTCAAATTGGCTATCTGGGCATCGATGTCTATGAACAAGAGGCCGAACTCTTTTTCCGTGACCTGTCCGACACCGTGATTCAGGACGATACCTTCCAGTTGCTGCAATCGTTCCCGAACGTGATCATCACCGCTCACCAAGCCTTCTTTACCCGCGAAGCCTTGGGGGACATTGCTCGCACCACCATTGAAAACCTCACCGCCTTCGAGCAACACCAACCGATCGCCAATGAGGTGCGCCTTCCTGATTAGGGATCACGGCTGATCGATCACGACTCGGGTTCTTTTCTGCCCTTCTCAGTCATTGCCTTCAGTGTTAATTGATCAGGGGCGTGCAGTTGTGCGCCCTCTGCGCCCTCATGGATTTGGCCCATGCTGAGCAATCGGATCCATCAGCATTGCCCTGCACCGGTTGGCCGAAACTTGCCGGACTTTGCAGGTTTGAAAGACCAGCCTTTAGAGAAATACAACAATTGGTTAAAAAGGATTGCGGGTTGTTGCCGTATCATTCTTAGAAGTATTTTTAACAAACCATAACGTTTCTCAGCCAAGGAGCGACCATGACGATCGCGGTGGCCCCCGAGCAGCCCACGACCGCAGTGCAGCACGTTCCGCGAGAATATCTCGACCCACCCCAGGAACTGTTTAACCCCACGCTGCTAATGATGGTGGCCGCCACCGCAATTGTGGTGCTCTCCGTCTGTGGCTATTGGCTATGGCACTGGCCGGACTGGATTTGTTTTTGTGCCAATGTGCTGGCGATGCACCTGTCGGGAACCGTCATTCACGACGCATCCCACAACGCCGCCCACAAATACCCGATCGTCAATGCCATCCTGGGCCACAGCAGCGCCCTGATGTTGGGGTTTGCGTTTCCCGTGTTCACGCGGGTTCACCTGCAACATCACGCCAACGTCAACGACCCCAAAAACGACCCCGATCACTTTGTTTCCACCTGCGGGCCCCTGTGGTTAATTGCACCCCGGTTTTTCTATCACGAAATTTTCTTCTTCCAACGCAAGCTTTGGCGCAAGTATGAGTTGCTGGAATGGTTTCTGAGTCGGATGGTGCTGGTGGGCATTGTGTGGGCCGGCATCCATTGGGACTTCATTGGCTATGTGATGAATTTCTGGTTCTCGCCCGCGTTGGTGGTGGGTTTGGCCCTGGGATTGTTTTTTGACTATCTACCCCATCGGCCGTTTGAGGAGCGCAATCGCTGGAAGAATGCACGGGTCTATCCGAGTGCTCTGCTGAATTGGTTGATTTTGGGGCAAAACTATCACCTGATTCACCACCTTTGGCCCTCAATCCCCTGGTATCACTACAAAACGGTTTATGAACGGGTGAAGCCGTTGTTGGATCAGAAAGGATCGCCGCAGACGCTGGGCATTCTGGGAGACCAAAAAAATTTCTGGAATTTCATGTATGACGTGTTCTTGGGCATTCGTTTCCATCGCCACTGAGCCAGGTTGAGCCAGGTTGATGAGCAATATCGGGCGGTATTGAGCGATATTGAGCGATCGGGAAACAAGAGCCAGGCTCAGATCAGCATGATTTGTCAGGAAACCCGGGTATTCATCGCTAATTGATGACTAATTTGCTGATTTGATCCCGATAAATTTCTGATTAATTCCTGACGACTTCCCGATCGATTGCTCAATCTCAGTTCCGTCTCAGTTCCGTCTCAATCCCCTGTCTGGCGATCGTCAATGCCAGGCAGGGGTTGCTTTTTGACCCGATCGCTCCTGGGATCCGGCTCGGGGGCCGAGCTGTTGGGTGGATGGGTTGGTTCAACCCATTGGTTGCTGATTGGTTGCTGGCTCTGTGCTCTTTGTTGGCCACAAGCATTTTGCCTCGGAAAAATTCGCTACACCATTAGCACTTCCCCGATCGCCCCCTGTGATCGGGTTGTGGCCTTGGGTTGCGGATGCAGTACCCTGCTGCCTTGCCCTCTTCTCCCGAAGCCATTTTCAGACCTGCGCGATCGATGATTGCAACCGGGAAAAATGGAACCAATCGCTCCAACATTACGCGGTCACAGGTTTTGGCTCCCTGCTAGGGCGATCGGGACAATGTGCCCAGCCATCCGGATGGCCGGTCGCTGTGATGGGAACCATGAGGAAATGCAATCAGTCTTTGGATGAAACTGTATGCATTTTGTCAAACACTCGTTACAAGATGTCATAATCTAAAGAGCAGATAGGTCATTCAACCTTGACGTTGCCCCACCCATGGGGATCAAGGCTGAAACCAACGACCATCTGCGGTGCGATCGAGCCGAATCCCTACGACGACACAACAACTCGGCGATCGCGCGGGACTTCGCAACCGCTACACCCAGTGAGGTGACTACCATGGATCATTCATTTGAATTGAGCCTCGAACAGCAGTTCAACATCCGCTCCTTCGAAAGTCAGGTAGCCCACATGAGCCTTGAGCAGGCCCAGCAATTCTTGGTTGAGCTGTATCGCCAAATGATCGTCAAAGAAACCATGTACAAGGAGTTTCTGAAGCATGAGTGGGGTCTCGGCGAGCGTTTTCAAGCGCCCTAGGCCAGCGCCCTAGCGGTTCTCATCCGCTGCAACCCGATCGACTCGGTGCGAGCTGCCTCCGTCTCCTGCTCTGTTCCCGCTGTGAACCGAACTGGGGGTGTTGGGGTAACGCTCTCCCACCCAAGGCCAAAGGGTTGTCCCCGTTCCGAGAATCGAATTGCTGAGCTTGGCTGCTGACTCTCTGCGCCGACCTGCCCACAGCCCTCTGGTTCAAACGCTTCCGAACACCACCCCACAATGTCATGTTGAATGGTTTGCCTCCTAAGAACACCGGGCCCGGCACCCGAAAGTTATTCCGAAAGTCCATAAAGAACGCTAGCTTGGAGGGGATACGATTTCGATCGAATCCCCTCTTGGCTTCAGGGGCTAAGGGGCGGTGGTAACTGTTCTCGATCGCTACGTTGATCATCGCTACGTTGGCCACTGTCGGTGATCACTCCCGATCGCTGTAGCGGTGGTGATCCGCTTAACTCGTAGTTAGTTGGTTTTAAGGTTTGGTACGAGGATTTTGACCCATGGCGTGGGGCGACCAAATTTACGTGATGCGATCTCTGGCCGGGTTGCAAAGTGCCTATGAGCATCACGGGATTGATTGTGGTGATGGAACCGTGATCCATTACTCCAAGCGCGGTGAAGTGCCCAAGGTGACGCGCACATCCTTGCTGGAATTTGCCAGCACGCAACCGGTCACCGTGAAGCGCTATGCCACTTGCTATTTGCCCGATGCGACGATCCAGCGCGCGGCCAGTCGGTTAGGGGAAACAAAATATAGCCTGCTGCTGAATAATTGCGAGCATTTTGCCACCTGGTGCAAAACGGGCCGGGCGGTGAGTCATCAAGTACAAGACTTTTTGCCTTTTCTGGAAAAAGCGGATCCCGATTGGGTTGATCAGGTGCTGCATCAGCCTACGGAGTCGGGGGATGAGCAGGCCCAGGTGCAGGCTATTCTCGATCGCGCCTTGGCGGATATCAAACCGGTTTGGAATAATTTGCAACCGCAATACAACCGGGCTGTGGATGAGCTGCGGGATTGGCATGAGGTGGCGTTGTTGGCCATGCAGCAAGGGAGGGAGCCGGTGGCGCGGCGGGCGATCGCCCGGAAGTTGGCGGCCAAAGAGCGGGCCCAAACCCTCAAGACAGATCTCGATCGGTTGGCGGAGATGACTGAAACATTGCTGCGGAACGCTAAAAAAATCTCATAATCCACTGCGCGACTCCGTTAAATTCTGGAGCGTTGAAGCCTTGATCGCTGAAGCCTAAAGCGGTTGGTCGCTGGGGATGCTGTCTAGGGCAGCCCGCCAACCTTGATTGGCAGTCCAGGTGATGGCTCCGTCTTCGCCGGTTTGGTAAAGTTGCGCCCGCTGCGATCGCAAGAGGGGGGTAACGGTGGGTGCTAGTTCACGGGTGGAGGCGATCGCCCAGCGGGGTTGCAAAGCGGCCACCAGTTCCGGGGCGAGGTCTTGACCTGGCCACCAAAGACCAGTGACCGATCTCACCTGTCCCGTTTGGGCGAGCAGTTTTTGTTGAGCGACGGAACAATTGCCCAGGAGAAACCAGCGCTCTTTCCCCAACTCTAAGGTTAAGGCAGGGGCGATCGGGTCAATGACTGTGAGGTTGGCGCGGCCCATGCGCAAGGTTTGACCGGCTGTCAGGTTGCTGTAGCGACCGTTGCGAACCCGAGCAGCACTGACCATGGCTCGATCGACATTAGAAGCGGCCGTTTGTAGCGGTTGATCGTATAGGTTGGCGATCGGTTGTTGTTCCAAGATTCGCAGCCACCCTCGCCGTCGATCGGGGCGATCGCTCATCACCACCCCAACTTCAATGCGGTTAATGCCCTGTTGGCGCAAGAAGGGCAACACCGTGAACTGAGCTACGGGTAAGTCTCCGGCTCCCGCCAGCAACAAGCGCCCTCCATCCCGCACAGCTAACATCGGTTGGCTGCCCGCATCCAGAACGGTGGCCGTGAGTTCCCCGCTGCGAGCCAACCAACCGGGCCCGATCGCCACCACTAAAGCCCCGATCGCCACTAGGCCCCAACGATTGGCCCGCTGAAACCAGGGCCATTGCCAAACGGCCACCAGCAGGAGATATAAAACCAACAACTGCCCGATCGAGATTGCTCCCACGGCGATCGCGCTGCCTGGCCAACTGGCGATCCATTCTCCAAAGGTCAACAATCCCCGCACGGGATAAACCAAGCCGCTGGCCAACCAGTTTCCCAAGGGGGGCAACAGGCCAATTGCCACCGCTGCAATCAACCCCGCCACCGTTAACACCGATACCCAAAGACTGGTCAAGGCTGAGGCGATCGGCCCATAGACAGAAATCTGATAAAAAGCCCACAGTTGCACTGGAATCGTCCAAATTGTCGCCGCCAGGGCTGAGGCGATCGGTTCCGACGCAAACTCCGGCAGCCAGCTCAACCGCTGGGCGATCGCCGTCGCCGACACCACCAGCCCCAAAGTGGCCAGCACACTAAACTGAAATCCCAAGTCCCAAATCCAGAGCGGGTTCCAGCACAACATCACCACCACCACCGCCAGCAACGCGCCTAAGGAATTCACTTGGCGCTGTTGAGCCATCCCCCATAGAACCGCTGCCCCCATCAACCCCGCCCGCAGCACGGAGGGACTGGCCCCCGCCAGCCAAACATAACCCCCGAGCAAGATTCCACCCCCGATCGCCACCGCCAAGGGCAAGGGGCGCACCCGAATCAACCCTAAAAAGACCCCCAAAATCACCACAATCTGAAACCCAGATGCAGCCAACATATGGGACAGGCCAGCTCGCACAAAAGTGGTTTGTAGATCTGCGGGCAAGTCCACGGCCAGCCGACCCAAAATCAAGGCTCCCAGAAACGCGCCTTCCGGAAATCCCATCACCTTGACTAGGGATTGCACCAGGCGCTTGCGCACCATTTGCGGATTGAAGGCACTGAGGCTCCACCAAGAATCTGGTTGCACCGCCCCATCAATGGTCTGAACCGTTTGCCCAGAGATCCCTGCAAAACTACCTTCCCGCTGCAAATACCAAGCAAAGTCAAACCCGCCGGGGTTAGTGGGCCGTTGCGGTCGATATAACCGTCCCGTCACTTCCACCATCTGACCCGGTTTCAGCCCCGTTGCTTGGAGCAGAGGAACCGTTGCATAGACTCGGCCCGTAACGCTCTGGGCCAGATTTTGGGGGGGTGGGTTGATGGCGGGGCCGGTGGCCGTTGGAATTTGCAGCAATTGCGTGGATTGCAACCAAAATCTGGCTTTGCCGGATTGGGTGATTTGATAAGCCGAGTCCACTTGACCCCGAACGGTGGCCAGCTCGATCGCCTGGCCGGCCTGTTCCAAACGGGCGATCGCGCGGCTAATGTCATCCGTGCCCGGCTGTGGCAGTCGCCATTGCAAATACAGCGTCGCCATCAATCCCACACAACCTGCCACCACCCAAAACAAGGGCTTCAAGCTCGGGTCAAGCCAGGGCAACCGCCGGGCGATCACACTCGATCGCACCCCCGCCATCACCAGCCCCAAGCCCAGCAACCACAACCCGCCACCCGGCAGTCCCCAGACCAGCAATCCCGCCACAAATGCCAACCCCAAAATTGCCGGCCCCGTCATCGTTGCTTCAGCTCCTCGTTGTGAAATCCTCGTTCTGAAACCAGGAAGCGATTAAAAAGGGCGATCGAGTAGACATCCTGCCACCCGATCGCCCCAATTCATGACTCGGTCAAGTGCCAGTCTGTAACGCACCAGCACCCTGCGCCCGTGCTCAGACTAGCCATCGAACCCATTCCCGATCGCCAATGGCTTACAGCGACAGGCCCAACCGCAATCCGAAAATTGCATGGAGCACCATGACTCCAAACGCCAACGACCCCAAATACGCATGGGCCGTCCGCAATGCCGGTTGGCCGCCCCCAAACTTCGACATGGAAATTGCACCATTAGCACCCAACAACCCCAGCACCAGCGTCCCCGTCCAGAAGTGGGGGCTTTCCAGAATCGGCTTCTGTTGCATGATCAGCGACAACAAACCGCCCGAGTAACCCATCGCCATAAACGTCGTCATCCAAAGAGCCAAGCGCTTATGGCTCGTCAGCATTGTGACCTTTGCATCACTCGGCTCTGTCAGGCGGCCCTTCCAGCCCATCACGACCGCCGCAGTTCCCATCGCAAACATCACAATCCCCATCATCAGTGGGTGGCCCCAATGGGTGACTGGTTCCGGCAAATTCATTCCCCGAAACTGAGCCGCGATCGGCTCCAGAATCTCCGTCAGCCGGTCTGCAACCGTCGAAAGCAAATCCATTCTCCTCGTCCTCTCTCAAAAGCGGCTCATCGAGACCTAATAGCCAGGCCCATCAGTCCTTTCGAGTATAAAGACTTTCGCGATCGCCCCCTTTCCCTAACCCTTGCTCTCTGCCCTCGAAACCTTTAAACCTTCGTCAACACCCCAGCCGTCGATCGGCACAGCGGAAACCCCATCTCCTCTCGCCGCTCCACATAAAGCTTCGCTACCTGCCGCGCCATCCCGCGAATGCGGCCGATATAGCGCGTTCGCTCCATCACCGCAATCACCCCCCGTGCGTCCAACATATTGAACGTGTGCGAGCACTTCAGCACAAAATCCAACGCCGGAATCGCTAAACGCCGCTCAATCAGTTGCAGCGCTTCCTTCTCATACAACCCAAACAGCGCAAACAGCATCTCTGGATCCGACGCTTCGAAATTGTAATGGCACTGCTCAATTTCTCCCTGCATGTGGACATCGCCATAGAGCAGCCGGTCATTCCAACGAATATCCGCGATCGCACTCACCCCTTGGAGATACATCACCAACCGCTCCAAGCCATAGGTAATCTCGATCGACACCGGATCGCAATCCAAACCACCGCACTGCTGGAAATACGTAAACTGCGTCACCTCCATTCCATCCAGCCAAACCTCCCAGCCCACACCCCAAGCGCCAACCGACGCATCCTCCCAGTTATCCTCCACAAACCGCACATCGTGATCCTCCGGGCGAATTCCCAACGCCCGCAGCGAATCCAGATAGATCTCTTGGATATTGTCCGGCGACGGCTTAATCAGCACCTGGTACTGGTAGTAGTGCTGGTAGCGGTTTGGATTCTCCCCATACCGCCCATCCGTCGGCCGGCGGCAAGGCTCCACATAGGCAACCGACCAAGGTTCCGGCCCCAGCGCCCGTAAAAACGTATGGGGATTTTTCGTACCCGCCCCCTTCTCCGTATCGTAGGGCTGACCAATCAAACAGCCCTGACCTGCCCAAAACCCATGCAGCGTCGCGATCGCATCCTGAAAAAACACTGCCGAATCCTCCTTATCCACTCAGTCATCCATAAAACAGCGCGCCCCGATCGTACCGATTCTGGGGCGCGCCTCATATCTAAATAAAAAATCGAAGAAAATTTATTCGTTCAAAGCATTGCCGTAAGGGAGTTTGGGGAATTTGGGGAATGTGCGCGAAAATTTTTTTTCAAAAAGTGTTGACAAGTTCGAGAAAGGTTGTTAATTTAATAAAGCGCTGAGGG
>NZ_JACJSP010000035.1 GCF_014698235.1 Limnothrix sp. FACHB-406
ACATATTACAGTCGTGTTGCAAAACGTATTGCGTCCATATTGCGAGTGTGATACCCTGCAATACATTCGTATTACGAGCGCAATACATCATGGCAAAACAGACTGTGAGCCTACGATTGGAAGCTGAGATGCTGGCTGCGATCGATGCCAAGGTTGCTGAGTTGGGAATTGATCGCACTGCCTACATCGCTGGGCTGATTGCTCAGGATCTAGGGCGCAATACAGACGCAATACAGACGCAATACGAACACGATACAAGCGTATTGCAGGGCGTAATACAGGACGTATTGCAGCAAGCATTGGCTCCGATCCATGCTGAGATTGCAGAACTAAAAAAGCCAGACGGGGCGATCGCGGCCTAACCCAACCGATCGCCCCGATAGAACCAACGCCCGATGAACCCAGCGCCCCAGGTATCAAGCCGGTGGCCGTGCCCATCCCACCCGATCGCCCTACGCTCTCGACTGCTGAATTTTTGAAGCTGCTGGCCGCGCAAGGGGTGGTTATCTCCGAACGATCGCTACAACGTCACGCGATATCGGGGGATTTTAGCGATCGATACCCCGGTTGGAAGGTAGCAAGGCCGGGTAAATCCTGGCTAATCAGCCCGATCGATCAATAAGCCCCCAATCCCCCGCGCCATAACGGTTTGGGGGTTTGTTTGTGTTTTTTCTGTGGTTTCCCGATCGCGCGCGTTCTGGTGGGGATGTTAAACCCCTTCCGCAGAGATTTGCGGAAGCTATTTTGTGCCAGTTGCAAAATCCAATCCCACCGCCAAAAATCGCTAAATCACTGTCAGGGCATAGCTTTCAGCGTTTTTAGGCAAATCGTACCTTTCCCTGGGGCCCCAGGGAAATGGAACGGCTCAGGGTGTGCCAGTTGGGATTGGACGATCGGGGCGATCGGTTGGATGGAGGGGCGCGGTTGGGGGCTGCTAGGCGATCGCCCGGTCGGGTTGGGGTGGATGGAGGGTGATCGGGGGGGCGATCGGGCGATTGGCTTCCTTCTCTGGGGGATTCTCCCCTGGCTTCTCTGCCTGCGCGGCCACACCCTCTATAAGGAGCTTGCTTAGGGGGTGTGGCCGTAGCTGTAACCCTTGTGTTCTATAGCTTTCGGCTCGATTGTTCAGATCGCGCTTAATCGACTCGATCGACTCAGGGGCGATCGCGTAGACCCGTTGCCGATCGCCCGTGCCCAGCCGTTTTGATTGGGCCTTGTACTCGAAATACCCCAGGCATTGCCCGAAAATTGCCTGATCACTCATTGCACGATGGGGCGTGAATCCGAACACGATCCGGGTTTCCTCTGGTTTTGCCCGCAGGCGATCGGCAAAAGTTTTTAGGGTGGAGCAATCGTCTGGGTTCCACCAGGGGTTGTCGATCGCCCATGCCAGGATATCCAGCCAGCCAAAGTAATTGGCCCCCACGGCCCTGAGTTGCCCCATTGGGAGATCTTGCGCCGGAATCGGCTGGCCCCATTGGGTGAGGCGATCGACCTTGCCTTGATCGCGGGTCAAGGCCGAATCCACCCACAGCAGATCCTCTAGGGCTAGAATTGCCCGCCGTCGCTTGCCTCGCTTATCGGCCTTGACTGCATCGATCGTCAGGGCGTTGGGGTCGATCCGGTAAAAATCGCAGATCTCAAAGCGTTCCAACTTCTGCCGATCGCTATAGGTCAAAACCCGTTTATCTCTCAGGGCTTTAGCCGTTTCCGGGGTGATTGCCTCATCGTCCAGAATCCCCCGATCACGGGCTTCCTTGACCCGTTTGCCCGCGATCGACCATAGCTCGATCGCTTCCTTGATTGCTGGGTTATCAGCGTTCTCGATCGCCTCTACCAGCTCCTCGATCGGCGCGACCTCTACGGCATGGCCAGCCGATTCCAGCCGCAACCGGATCTCAAGGCCAAAGTCTGCCATCGCCTCGTTTTGGCTGGCCAGCGCTTCATTGCGATAGGCGACCAGGGGGCTGGTGCGATCGGTGTTTTCTGCGATCACCCGATCGCCCATTGCCCCCGCGATCGCATTGGTGCGCCGATCGATATCCTTCTGGATGGCCTTGACCCAGCGTCCCTGGCTTAAGGAACTTGACCGCCCAAACCACGCGGCATAGACGATCCGGGGCACGGGTTTACGGACGCGCCCCAATTGCTGCATAGCGTCCCACGGGGCGATCGATTGCCCCTCAAAAATCCCGTAGACCCGATCGAAGTAGTCCCCCTCGATCGATACCCCGCTGGTGAGCGCTGGGGAACAAATCAGCAGCCGGATCCTGTGTTCCGATAGGAATTGATCGGGGTTCTCTGCGAATGCACGGGGTAGCGGATCCGCGCTGGTGTTGCGATCGAAGCGTAGGATCTCTGAGTTTTTTAGCCCCAGCTCTAGGGCTAAGTGCTCGATCCGTTCGGCCGTGGCTTGGGTATCGGTTACCAGGAAAACCCGCCGGCCGTTTCGCAGTGTCTTGGATAGTCGAGCAATAACCGAGATTTTGGCCGCACGGGTCGATCCGGCTAGCCCGCGCTTGCTGCCAATAAACTCGACTGGCCAGCAGTTGAGCTGGTAGGTATTTTCGAGAATCCAGGGCTGTTCGTTGCGAATAGAAGCGATGAAGTCCAATTCGATCGCCGTTAAGTCAGCAGATGCCAGGATGACCAAACCCGCGCCCTTAATCAGCTCGATCGCCCGTTGCATCAGGGCCGGCCGCTTGCCATCTTTGCCGCAAGTTGCACCCAAAATCAGATGGCGCAAGCCTTGATCGGCTTCATCCATCACAAAGATGTAGGAGCCGGGGGGGTAGTCAGCGGGATTAATCGACAGGAGCGAATCCCAGCAAAGGCTTAGGCGCTTGGTTGGTTGCCCATTTTTGCCCAGCTTTTGACCACGGAACCGATCGGTATCGTGCAAATAATCCAGCCCCAGACGATCGGCTAGCCCGCGCTGCAATGCTTCACGGTGGCCGGGGGCGATCACGTTGGGGTAGATATCCTTCAGGCAGTCCAAAACCAATCGAATCATCTTGGTTTTCGCCGTGCCCATCTTGCTTCCCAGAACCACGGTTCCGGTGCTGGGAATCGATCGCGGGTCGATCGCCTTGGCCAAGTCCGGCACGTTCACGACCATGCTGGGTTCGTAGCTGCCCAGCGGGTTTTGGAGCTTGTGGAGGATAGCCAGCTCACGCAACGGCCGGGCGGTGGCTAGGGCTTGCTCCCATGCGGCTAGCCCCTGATTCACAATCAGGTCATCAACGCCCTTATCGCGTCCCCCGGCGTTATCCCAGCGGGCGATCGCCACGGTGCAGGCCGCTTGCTCTAGGAGCTGGGCTAGCTTGCGGGTGGCTTTCCAGACGTTTTGGATCGTCTTGCGCTTCAGGTCACGGTCAAGGGCGATCGTGATGGTTCGGCCCTGGCTGGCAAACGGCTGTAGGTCTGCAATCAGATGGGGCCGGGCTAGCGGGTTTCCGCTGTCATCCGTTGCCCGATAGCCCCCGGTGCATCCCGTCAGCGCGATCGCGATGAACCCATTTGACAGCAGCGATAGGGCTTTTTTGGCCCCTTCAGTCAGGATGATAGGCAAATCGGCCCGGCTGGCCACCCAGCCCCAGAATGAGCCGATCGCCTCGACTTCATCACGCACGGTGGCAAAATACAGCCCGTGGCGCTTGCAAATTGCCCGCAAGGTCTGACGGTTAATCGGTGGCAAATATGCCCTGCTACCAGCCCCTGTAGGGGTTTCGTATTTGTTGAATCGCCCCGGCTTTTCTGGGTTGGGCCGGGGGTTCTGGGGCTTGATTTGCCAAACCTCACCGCTTTCCTGTAGCAGGAAAGCACCCGCGCTAAAGCGATGGGGCTTGCGGGTTTGGTAGTCACGGCTTGGGGGTTTCCATCCCAACGCCTCATGGATAGGCCAGCCTTCGGCCTCATGGGTGTACGGGTTGGTTTCCAGCTCATGCCGAACTTGGACGGCGATCGCAAACAGCTCTGGGGCGATCGCACTGCCCTGGCAAAATTCATGGCGAAAGTGGGCGATCGGGTCTAATCCCGCTAATCCCCCGCTGGATTGTGGCGATTGCGCTATAATCGAGGTGGATCCACCCTGAAACCGTTGTGGTGAGCGGTTTTCAGGTATGATATATACGCAAGCCGGGTTTGTTGCTAAACTTAAAGTGTGGGTGGTCATACCCATAAACAAAATCCTTGCTCCATTGGAGCGGCATCCATTTCTCTGAAGTGAAAACGCGCGAAGTTTGGCGACTGTGTGGCGTTTTCAACTATTGAAAAATGGGTTTACATTTGAAACTACGAAAGCCCCGGAAGCCTCATGCTGCCGGGGTTTTTGCTTTCTTTCCTAGAAACTGATCGAGGGTTACTAGGAGGAACTTGGCTCCGAGAGATGTTGAGCTTTGATGATTGTTCATTGATTTGTTTTCCGAGGGTATCACTAGCGCGAAAACAGAGCAGTTGCGTTCTCTCTTGAAGAGAAATTTGAATCACGGTAGTTAATCGTATTGCCTCCCCCGATTATAGACTATTTCCCCAGGTGATCAACCCTGTTCATTTTAAAGTGGGTGCTTCTTGAAACCCGATCAGGGTATGGAGTGTGTGAAATTGCTTATTTTTCAAAGTTCGCCGAAAAGATGCTTCTAATCGAAAAGTAGATAGTATGCGAATACTATCTACTTTTCAAAAAAAATGTGTGTCTTGCGGAGTATAAATCAAATTGAGTAGTGGTAATTTTTCCATTAGAAAGCCGTCCGTGAAACTTCAAACGGTCGAGGCTATGGGCGCAATTCTCCTAGAATTTCAATCACCCGCTGCATCTCTGTTTGCAAGCCGGTGATCTGTGTTTGGAGGGGTTCAAAGGCTTGGGCGATGCCCCGGTCGATCGCCTCAAGAATCGTATCGGTGCGCTCTTCCAGCTTTTGATCGAGCTGCTCAATGCGCTGTTCTACCCGATCCATGCGCTCGTTTAGGGCTGCGATCGCTTGGGTTAAATCGGCTGTGACCTGACGCAAGCTATCGATCGCGCGGGTATTGGAGGTCGTAGCCTCAATCAGCCCAGCGATGTGGGAAGCGTTCGATAAGTTGGTTTGAGCCAAGGTCATCACCGTGCCGGTGAGCTGCTGTAGCTGGCTCTCGATCGTGGTGACGCGAGCTTCGATGGTCATGGGCGATCGCTCCTAAGCCGGTTCTAGAACAGATTCAGCCATGGCAAGGTTCTGGGAAGCTCTGGGAACTTCACGCCACGTCTGTTCCTGTTGAGGCACGGGCGCAAATCGACAAGTACAGACGGCGATCGCCTCGTATTCAGTTTGAGTGGGTTTGGTACTAACAAACAAATCCACTGCTTCCACAACCCAATCGCCTGGACGCGACTGCATATCGTCGCCACCATCCGCATAGTTGGTGCGATAGAGCCGTGGCCGATCGCCCAGATTAGGCAATTTCCCAGTAAACGACCATTCCTCAGACAGCAGCCAGGTAAAGCCCCCAAAGGGCAATCGCATGACCGATTCAACCCCTTCAGGCAATGGGTGATCTTGGCTGGCAACGTACTGAATCCAGATGTTTTTGGCTTCATCCATTGCGGTCATCCTCAAAACTGGTTTGCTCCCCTTCAAAGACGCAATCCCACTTGAGGATGGGGTCTTTGGTTGGTTCGATGCGTTTCAAGTTTCCAAGCTGGTATTTACGCCCCATCGCCTTACAAAGAGAGGGATGGGTGACAGCATGGCGATTTTCCAAAGGTTCTATCTCATTTTGCGGATCGGTCACAGGCGATCGCTCCTTTTGTCGTCGGTATCCAATCCCGACCATTCATGAGGGGTGATGGGTATGTATTAACCCGTGGCAAGAGCTTTCTGTTTTCCTGGGGCGTGGTTTCTATTAGACAACCCCTTTAGATAATCGTATCGAAAGGGGGGTACTCCCCTAGCCCAGCGGAATCCCCCTGGGGCGCGTAAATTTTGCAGCCAATTTCGTTTCTGACTAGTCGGAAATGAAATTGACCGTGTTCGGCCCTTAAGGATCGAACACGGGCCACGCGATCATGCTGCCTTGCTATAGAGCCGGTCAATAATTGCCTTGACGCTGGTGTGGCTCCATTGCTTACCCCGCTTTGGCTTATAACCTTGCGCATTCAGATACTCTGCGATCGCCCGCAATGACTTGCCCGATTTGTGGTGACGGCGGATCACCTCGATCACGGCTTGCTCCCCTTCATCGGCCACCAGCTCCCCATCAACGGCCTTGGCTCCAAACTTAGGCGCACCGTAGGCATAGCCCCCTTTGCTGGCCTTAGCAGCCCGGCCGGTTTGGGTGCGTTCGTTGATAACGTCGCGCTCCAATTGAGCCACAGCAGCCATCACCGTCAAAATCATGCGGCCGGTTGGGGTGCTGGTGTCTACGTTCAGATCGAGCAATACCAGGGCTTTGTTAGCCGGTTGCAAGGTATCTTCCACCAGGGCCAGCACGTCACGGGTATTGCGGGCAATCCGATCGAGCTTTAAGGCAACGATGCCATCGGCATGATCGCGCACCAGATCGAGCGCGGCTTGAAATTCGGGCCGGTTGTCAGCATTCTTGCCACTGGCAACTTCGGTGAACACTTCCACCAATTCATGATTGAACGCAAGGCAGTAGGCTTTGATGCGCTCGATCTGAGAGTCGATCGAGGTGTTATCAGCTTGGGAATCACTGCTAACCCGTGCGTAACCTACCAATTTCATGATCAAGTCCTTGCGTTTCAGTGATTACAGTCTAACGCACTGTTTAGAAAATTTCAATAACTTAAACACTAAAGTAGCTAGAAAGCCTGCAAATAAAAGGCTAAAGTCTAATTTTGGTCTGAGGATATCGCAGAATCGGGGCAAGCTTGACAAAATCGCAATACGTAGTGTAATGCGTCCGTATTGCGCTGCATTGCGAAACATATTACAGTCGTGTTGCAAAACGTATTGCGTCCATATTGCGAGTGTGATACCCTGCAATACATTCGTATTACGAGCGCAATACATCATGGCAAAACAG
>NZ_JACJSP010000036.1:2500-5273 GCF_014698235.1 Limnothrix sp. FACHB-406
CGGTTTCATGTTCTATTTCACTCCCCTCCCGGGGTTCTTTTCACCTTTCCCTCGCGGTACTTTTCGCTATCGGTCACACAGGAGTATTTAGCCTTACGAGGTGGTCCTCGCTGATTCAACCGGAATTTCACGTGCTCCGGCCTACTCGGGATCCGGCTAGGCTCTTTGAACTTTCAACTACGGGACTTTCACCCTCTTTGGTGTAGCTTTCAACTACTTCGCTTAGTTCGCCAAGTCCACATTGCCGTCCCACAACCCCAGAAGTAAAAACCTCTGGTTTAGGCTGTTCCCGCTTCGCTCGCCGCTACTAGGGGAATCGCGTTTGCTTTCTCTTCCTCCGGCTACTAAGATGTTTCAATTCACCGGGTTGGCTCGTGTCAACCTATGTGTTCAGTTGACCGTGTTAAGGGTTGCCCCATTCGGATACTCTCGGATCAATGCTTATTTCCAGCTCCCCGAGACGTTTCGCCGGTATTCGCGTCCTTCTTCGCCTCTGTGTGCCTAGGTATCCACCGTGAGCCCTTTGTAGCTTGATCGCTGTTGACTCTCGACTACCTTGCTTTGGCTTTTGTTGCTATGCAGTTTTCAAGGTTCTGGCTGAACACTAGTTCAGCAGGCTTCTGAATCGTTAGAAGTTGCTGAACTCATGTTCTTTCTTCTTTGAAGGCAAAACTTTCGACTTCCTGATGCAGAAATCTGTTTTTAGAGATGAAGCTACCCCAAGAGGTATCTCTCTCTTGAGCGTTTTGAAGGTGGGCCATCCTGGACTCGAACCAGGGACCTCACCCTTATCAGGGGTGCGCTCTAACCACCTGAGCTAATAGCCCTCGTTTCCCTTCTTCTTAGAAGTAAACCCAGACAAGTTTGAGAGCCACACAAATTCCTCGACCGACCTAGGTTGACCAATCCTCTCTCTATTTGCTTTGTGCTTTCGAGTTGAGGTGGGTAAGGTCTCCCTGAAAGGAGGTGATCCAGCCACACCTTCCGGTACGGCTACCTTGTTACGACTTCACCCCAGTCATCAGCCCTGCCTTAGGCATCCCCCTCCTTGCGGTTAGGGTAATGACTTCGGGCAAAACCAACTCCCATGGTGTGACGGGCGGTGTGTACAAGGCCCGGGAACGTATTCACCGCAGTATGCTGACCTGCGATTACTAGCGATTCCTCCTTCATGCAGGCGAGTTGCAGCCTGCAATCTGAACTGAGGCCGGGTTTACGAGATTAGCTTGCTCTCGCGAGCTTGCAGCCCTCTGTCCCGACCATTGTAGTACGTGTGTAGCCCAAGACGTAAGGGGCATGATGACTTGACGTCATCCACACCTTCCTCCGGTTTGTCACCGGCGGTCTCCCTAGAGTCCCCAACTGAATGCTGGCAACTAAGGACGTGGGTTGCGCTCGTTGCGGGACTTAACCCAACATCTCACGACACGAGCTGACGACAGCCATGCACCACCTGTCTCTGCGCTCCCGAAGGCACTCCCGACTTTCGCCAGGATTCGCAGGATGTCAAGCCTTGGTAAGGTTCTTCGCGTTGCATCGAATTAAACCACATACTCCACCGCTTGTGCGGGCCCCCGTCAATTCCTTTGAGTTTCACTCTTGCGAGCGTACTCCCCAGGCGGGACACTTAACGCGTTGGCTACGGCACTGCACGGGTCGATACGTGCAACACCTAGTGTCCATCGTTTACGGCTAGGACTACAGGGGTATCTAATCCCTTTCGCTCCCCTAGCTTTCGTCCATGAGCGTCAGGTTTGGTCCAGTAGAACGCCTTCGCTGCTGGTGTTCTTCCCAATATCTACGCATTTCACCGCTACACTGGGAATTCCTTCTACCCCTACCTACCTCTAGTCTCGCAGTTTCCATCCCCTTTATGGAGTTAAGCTCCACGCTTTAAAGACAGACTTACGAGACCGCCTGCGGACGCTTTACGCCCAATAATTCCGGATAACGCTTGCATCCTCCGTCTTACCGCGGCTGCTGGCACGGAGTTAGCCGATGCTGATTCCTCAGGTACCGTCAGATCTTCTTCCCTGAGAAAAGAGGTTTACAACCCACAGGCCTTCGTCCCTCACGCGGTATTGCTCCGTCAGGCTTTCGCCCATTGCGGAAAATTCCCCACTGCTGCCTCCCGTAGGAGTCTGGGCCGTGTCTCAGTCCCAGTGTGGCTGATTGTCCTCTCAAACCAGCTACCGATCACTGCCTTGGTAGGCTCTTACCCCACCAACTAGCTAATCGGACGCGAGCTCATCTTCAGGCAGTTAACCTTTCACCTCTCGGCACATCGGGTATTAGCGACCGTTTCCAGTCGTTGTCCCCGACCTGAAGGCAGATTCTCACGCGTTACTCACCCGTCCGCCACTAAGTCCGAAGACTTCGTTCGACTTGCATGTGTTAAGCATACCGCCAGCGTTCATCCTGAGCCAGGATCAAACTCTCCATGTTAGGTTTCTCTGTTTTTGAAAATTCCTTGACCTTAGTCTTGGAATTTTCTAGAGAAGAAGAGTTTCATTTAGCTCCAGTTTTCACCGGAACTCGTCTTGCGACTTTTTAAGTTGCTTTGACGAGGCTTTTGTGCTTTAATGGCTCTCAAACTTATTCTTTTGTCTAGGTTCACCGCGCCTCGGTCGCTTCGCTCGCTGCCGTTTCCGGTTCGCTTCGCTTTCGCTTCCCCCTCAGCGCTTTATTAAATTAACAACCTTTCTCGAACTTGTCAACACTTTTTGAAAAAAAATTTTCGCGCACATTCCCCAAATTCCCCAAACTCCCTTAC
>NZ_JACJSP010000037.1 GCF_014698235.1 Limnothrix sp. FACHB-406
GCTACTAGATAAATTGCGATATTTGCAAGTTGTACTCGGTCGCTATGGCTCAATCAGTCATTGGAGCTATGATTTACTGCCAGAAACTCTTGTTGCCTAGAATATGAAGTTTTGTGTTTAGATTCAACACTTCTGGTAAATAAATTCAGCGCTACACATTCCCAATCGCCACTTTCCAAGCCACTGCGGCAGCCTTCCAACAAAGCTGGAGTTACCTCTTGTAGCGGCTCGCACCAGTGACGAGCAAAGGTATTCACAACCAGATAAACTCGGCTTTTAAACGCATTAGCTTGCAATTTTTCCAGAAGTGCCAGCGAAAGCTGCGCAAATTGATATCCTGCCGGAATATCATTCATGATTCCACAAAGAACCATTCCATAGTCTGCGTAGGAAACCACAGAAACTGCACAGTTTCCGTGATGAATTGAAAGGCTGATTTGTTTAAAAATCAGGAGTGGCAACAGAGCCGGAGCTGCCATACATGCAGAGTGCGACAAGTTTGTCAAAATCTGCATAGCGGCTAAGAGTTTTGGATCTTTCATCGGTGGCAAATCCAGCAAACTCAACGGATCTTGCGCTTCCCAGGCCTGGCGCGATCGCTCATAAGCTGCATTAATTTCTGCGGGTGTTGGCTGCAAGGGGAATTCAATTCCCAGTTGTTGCAAAACCTGTAACCCTAAATCAATCACTTGCGCAAATTCACTCTGTGCCTGCAAAACCAGCATTCGGGTTTCATAGACTTTAATTTGATCCAACACCGAAGTGCTGTGCCGCAAAATCACTTCGCCCCAAGTTTTTAGCTGTTCAAACTCCGTGTTGAAGTAGGCCGCTTCTAGGCGTTGTTGGTGTAGCTCAAGAGTCAGATCATACTCTTGCTGCCAAGCATCATTCGGTAACAAATCAATGCCCTGATTCAAATAATCCAAGGCAGCCCCATAGGCTGCCGAAGCAATTGCTTTGCGACCTGCTTGTAAATTCAAACCAACCAACTCACGCCGCTCAAAATCATCAGTAATTAAATGACGACCCAAATTGAGGTGATTAACGATTTCAAAAATTCGATCCTCTTGATCACTGTGGGTAAAGTGCTGAACCAACAGCCGACCAATTCGGTAATGGAGGGCAGGTCGCTCCGTCTCCGCAATTAATGAATAGGCCGCTTGCTGAATGCGATCGTGTAGAAATCGATAGGTTGGGTTCAAGTCATAGGGGCGATCGCCCTGGGCAGTCGCTGCCGCTTGAAAGAGCTTATAAGCCTGATTCACGGGCACAATCATCCCTTCCTGAAGCGATCGCCACAGTGCGGCGGCCGCTTCCATCAAAGACTGCTCTGCAATCACTGCCAATGTTTCTAGATCAAACTGATTACCAATACAAGCCGCCAACTGCAAGCCTTGCTGAGTTGCAGGGGGTAGTTTTTGCAGTTGCGCCGCCATAAACTCCACCACATCATCAGCCAAAGCGAGGACATTAATTTGTGCTAGGTCACATTCCCAATAACAGTGGTTGGCATTAAAGGTGATGTAACCCTCTTCATGCAGTGTCTTCAAGAATTGTGTTGTAAAAAAGGGATTTCCCTGTGTTTTTTGATGGATCAGTTTTGTCAGTGGCAGTGCTAAATCAGGTAAACAATGAAAGGTGTCAGCAATTAAATGGTTTAAATTTTGAATAGTCAGCGGTTGAAGCGTGATTGTATTAACTATTGCTTGAGATTTTTGTAACTCTTGCAGAGTCAAGATTAATGGATGAGCCACTGAAACTTCATTGTCTCGATAGGCTCCCAGTATCAATAAATATCCTTGATCTTCCATCAAGACTTTCAGCACTTGCAAGGAGGCTGGATCTGCCCACTGCAAGTCATCGAGAAAAATCACGAGGGGATGTTCAGTGGTCGTAAAAACCTGGATAAATTTTTGAAATAGCAGCTTGAATCGATTTTGAGCAGCCGTTCCCGACAACTCTGGTGCAGGTGGCTGTGAACCAATGATGCGTTCTAGTCCTGGAATCACTTCCAGCAAAACCTGCGCTTGGTTACCCAATGCTTCCAGGATTCTTGATTTCCAATCTTGCAATTTTTGGTCAGATTCCGAGAGCAACTGCCCGATCAGACTTTGAAACGCTTGGACAAAGGCTGACAGGGGAATATTGCGATTGAATTGATCAAATTTTCCTTTAATAAAGTATCCCTTTTGGCGCGTAATGGGTTTGTGAATTTCATTGATGACGGCTGTTTTGCCAATTCCAGAAAACCCTGCAACCAGCATCAACTCAGTTTTTCCTGATTGAACTCGCTCAAACGCATCGAGCAGAGTTGTCACTTCTGATTCGCGACCATAGAGCTTTTCAGGAATTAAGAAGTGATCACTGAGATCCCTAGTACCCAACTCAAAATCTGAAATCGCCTCTTGCGCTTGTAATTGATCTAGGCAAATTTGCAAATCGTGGCCCAGTCCGCGAGCACTTTGGTAGCGATCTTCAGCATTTTTAGCCATCAGTTTCAGCACAATCGCAGAAACCACGGGCGGAATTTCTGAATTCAGAGCTGAAGGGGCGATCGGCTGTCTTGCCAAGTGGCAATGCACCAACTCCATGGGATCAGTGGTGGGGAATGGAAGTTGGCCGGTCAGCAGCTCATACAAACTCACACCCAAAGCATAAAAATCGCTGCGGTAGTCAATGCCGCGATTCATCCGCCCCGTTTGTTCAGGAGCCAAATAAGCCAACGTGCCTTCCAAGCTAGTGGGACTCTGAAGATATTGGGCTTCACGGGGCAACAGGGAAGCAATACTAAGAGCTAATTCATAAAGAGAAGCTAAAGCCGACTTGGTAGCTCTAAATCCGGTTTTAGGCTAGACCTAACCGAAGCATCACCCAGCTCATGAGTCGTCTCCCGGTCATTGCCAATCCTACCCGCAAAGCCT
>NZ_JACJSP010000038.1 GCF_014698235.1 Limnothrix sp. FACHB-406
CACCTAACCGCCGTACCCCCAAAACCGTTAAGCAACTTGGGAGCTTGAATATTATGGCTGACAAGATTCGTCTTGTGTCGAACCTTGCTGATCTGCAATCGGTAATTGAGCAAGTTCGGCTTGATTTGCTGTCTGTCCCGCTAGGCGAGTTCATGAACCGGACAGACGATGACGCGGTTGAGGACTTCAACCTGATCTATGAGTCCGTATCGGTCGTGCTCGATGAGTCGCACCGTGCCCAACGGAAAGCTAAGAAGGTTTTGACCAGTGCGCCAGGTGCAACCGTAACCGCTACTGCGATCGCCACCGTCTCGATGTAGCTACCAGAACACGCACTGGAGAAAACCTAAACCAGCCCGCCAGGAGGTTACGAAACTCTTGGCGGGCGATCTGTTTTTGGGGTGTCTACTGACCGTCTACTGACCGTCTATCAGCCGTCTACTGCCTGTCAACGTCTACCAGGGTGTCAACCGGTGTCTACCGCCCTTCTAGCCTGCGATAGACACCGCTAGTTGCACGGTGTCGTGCTGTCAAGACAGGGGCTTCAAGCCCGACAGTTGCCCGACAGTAGACACCCTGGCCGACAGCTCACCCGACACCCCAAGATTCACGATTTTGTTTTTGTACAGATATATACCCCTTTGGCTACCCTACTCGCGCCAGCCCGTCAGTGTTTCCGTTTAGCTGTCATCTCAACTGGCACACTGTCACCGCTGCTGAGTGCGATCGCCCTCGCGGTCGAAACTGTCGAACTTTTTTTGCACCTTTTCATTTCCGCCTAGGCCGAAATGAAAACGTCTAGAAAAACGCTGCCTGAATCGCCCCTAGACCGTTGCTCTGAACTGGCACATCGCCCCTGTCCTGAGACCCGTTTTTCCTTGTCTTGATATATATTAGGCTTTACCCAAGCGGCTCCAAAAAGCCTGAAATCTTTGCGATAAAAGCATTTTAGGCACTTGACCGCATCAAAAATCCCCGCTACGGTTGAGCTACCACACTGCAACCAAATAACGGGGATTTTCAAAATGCCTAGCGCTCAAGCCGCCATAGAGGTGGCTGAACCGGCTGTAATCCATCTTACGGATGTTTCGCCTTCTGACAAGCCCTGGGATCTCCTTAAGGCTCGCGCAGATCGAGTCGCTGAACTTTTCAGGGTTGACCCTGACCTCTCTCAATACTCAGATCGGGTTCTTGATTGCAGTCGCTGGCTGCGTTTCAGTCTCGCGCCAACAGCCGAAACGGATGAGTGTGGTACGTTTCGGCACAAGCTGACTGACGCGCGGTTCTGTCGAGTCAACCTCTGTCCTGTCTGTAGCTGGAGAAAACAATTGGCGTGGCGCGGTCGGTTTTTTAAAGCAGTCCCTAAGATCCGAGAGGCTTACCCTACAGCTCGTTGGCTGTTTGTGACCCTGACGGTGGCCAATGTCCCGATCGGAGAACTTGGCAGTGCGATCGCGAACATGAACACGGCCTGGAATCGGCTACGCAATCGCAAGACTTGGCCAGCGTTGGGTTACTTTCGCGCCCTGGAGGTGACTCGCGAAACTCAGCGCCCAGACTTCGCGCACCCCCACTTCCACGCGATGTTGCTGGTTCCAGCCAGTTACTTCAGCGGACAGAATTACCTCAAGCAAGCTCAATGGCGCGAGATGTGGCGTGAGTCACTGAGAGCTAGCTATGAACCGAGCGTCAACGTCAAGGCAGTGAAACCTAAAGCGGTTAACCCTGACGATCCAAACTCTGACGGGTTGACTGAGGCTGTCCTGTCCACTCTCGCCTATCACGTTAAAGGCGCAAAGAGTTCCAATCTCTACGATGACCCTGAGTGGTTCAACGAACTGTTTAAACAGATGAGACGGGTACGAACTGTATCAGTCGGTGGGGCGTTGCGCGACCACATCCGAGAGGATGAGCCTGAGGATTTGATTCACCTTGAGGATGTGCCAGATGAGCCAGATAACGATGACGTAGCGTTCTGGTATCAGTGGCGGCGCGATATCAGCCGCTACACCATGCGTGATTAATTTCTAATTCCACTGGAGGATTAACTAAAGAGATGCCTTGACAAACCTGTAACTGGTTATTAGGATAGTTGTCATAAACCAGTTACAGGTTAAGGGAGTGAATAAGCCTAAAGGTGGTAGGGGCAAACGCGCACCCTACGAAACGACTGTCGTGCGTGTCCCTGATCCAGTGTTGGAACAGGTCGAGGCGATCTGTGATGCATATCGAAACGGTGAGGTGTTGCCAGAGAAAAAACCTGTTACAGATTTTGAGTCAATCAGAGAGCAAGTCGATCAGTGGCGGAAGAATGCCAAGGTAGGAAAGGATAAATTGCAAAACCTGTTACAGCTTATTTACGGGGTTGACATCACACTTTAAATCGGTTAGTTTCTTTACTACCAGGCTCTGCTGAGGAGCAACCTGCGACCAGTGCGTAACAGCCAGCAAAGATCAGAGAGCCTCGCGTATGCGCCTCGCTGGTTTCTGTTGGTTTCAGTCAGTCAGAACGGAGAGCCTCGCGTATGCGCCTCGCCATTCTGACTACTCCAATCTTTCTCAAAAAAAGTGGCGGCTAGGTGTTGGTAGCACCTAACCGCCGTACCCCCAAAACCGTTAAGCAACTTGGGAGCTTGAATATTATGGCTGACAAGATTCGTCTTGTGTCGAACCTTGCTGATCTGCAATCG